>NZ_BAAILP010000124.1:0-12788 GCF_054589055.1 Novosphingobium sp. 11B
GACAGGCTCAGCCTGAGCGGAATTCTAAATTGGTCTATCAATCCCGCTCAGGCTGAGCCTGTCGAAGTCCAAGCTGCACGCGCAACATAAATTCCATTTACACCGCCCGCGCTTGCCGCTAGTGGCGCGGTCATGTTCGTGAAGCCGATCATTATTACCGCCCCGAAACCGACCGCGTCCGCGCGGTGGGCGTCGGTGTGCTGGTACTGAACGGCACAGAGCGACACTCACCCCGCACTTAACGGCACGCGGGGCTCTCCAAACGAAGACACCAGACCCTCGCGCTGCTCCACTACCAAGTAGGAGACGCATAGGTCATGGCAGCTAAGTTTACCCCCGGTCAGAAGCTCAACGTCGGCGTCGTCGGCGCGACCGGGCTCGTCGGTTCGATGATCCGCGAGATCCTCGCCGAGCGCAATTTCCCCGTCGCCCAGCTTCGCCTCTTCGCCTCGGCCCGTTCGGCGGGCAAGGCAATCGACGGCGTAGTCGTCGAGGATGCGGCGACCGCCGATTTCTCGGGGCTCGACGTCGTGCTGTTCTCGGCCGGTGGCTCGACCGCCAGGGAACTCGCGCCCAAGGCCGCTGCGGCGGGGGCGATCGTGATCGACAATTCCTCGGCCTTCCGTTCGGATCCGGAGGTGCCGCTGGTCGTCGCCGAAGTGAACCCGCATGCGCTGGCGAACCTGCCCAAGGGCATCGTCGCCAACCCGAACTGCACGACCATGGCGGCGATGCCGGTGCTGCGTCCGCTGCATGACGAGGCGGGGCTCAAGCGCCTGATCGTCTCGACCTATCAGGCGGTGTCGGGCGGTGGTCTCGAAGGCATCGAGGTGCTGGCCAGCCAGATCGAGCACGTCGGCGATCGCACCCGCGAACTCGCCGCCGGTGACACCGCGCCGCTGCTGCCCGAGGCGAAGAAGTGGGCGGTGCCGATGGCGCACAACGTCGTCCCGCTGAACTACGTCTATGCCGAGGAGGGCTACACCGAGGAAGAGATCAAGCTGCGCGACGAGAGCCGCAAGATCCTCGAAATCCCGGGCCTGCCGGTTTCGGGTACCTGCGTGCGCGTGCCGGTGTTCACCGGCCACTCGCTGTCGATCAATGCCGAGTTCGAGCGTCCCGTCAGCGTCGAGCGTGCGCTCGAACTGCTGCGCAGCGCGCCGGGCGTAGTGGTGACCGAAGTGCCCAACCCGCTGGAAGCCACCGGCAAGGACCCCGTGTTCGTCGGCCGCGTGCGCAAGGACCCGGGCGTGGAGAACGGCCTCGCGCTGTTCCTATCGAACGACAACTTGCGCAAGGGCGCGGCGCTGAATGCGGTGCAGATCGCCGAAGCGCTGATCGGGTAAAGAGCAGGCCTATCCCCACGCTCGTCACCCGCGAGCGTACCGAAGCAATCCAGGGCGGCCTGAAACGCCCTGGATTGCTTCAGCGGCTTTGCCGCTTCGCAATGACGAAGGTTGGGGGCGAAGGTGTGGGGCCTTCCCTTCACCTCACTCCATGAACCAGCCGTGGCTTGCCACCAGCGACTGGCCGGTCAGCGCGTTGGTCGGGAAGCTTGCGAAGAACAGCGCCACTTGCGCGATGTCGTCCACGGTGGTGAACTCACTGTCCACGGTGCCGCCCAGCATTACCCGGCTGATGACTTCCTCCTCGGAGATGCCCAGTTCCTTCGCCTGCTCCGGGATCTGCTTGTCCACCAGCGGGGTGCGTACGAAGCCGGGGCAGATCACGTTGGTGCGCACGCCCTTCTTGCCGCCTTCCTTGGCGATCACGCGGGAGAGGCCCAGCAGACCGTGCTTGGCGGTGACATAGGCGCTCTTGAGCGGGCTCGCTTCCTTGGAGTGCACCGAACCCATGAAGATCACCGAGCCCGACCCAGCTGCGTACATGTGCGGCAGCACCGCCTTCGAGGTCAGGAAGGCACCGTCGAGGTGGATCGCCAGCATCTTCTTCCAGTCGGAATAGGCGTAGTTCTCGACCGGGTTGACGATCTGGATGCCCGCGTTGGAGACCAGCACGTCCACCGTGCCCCAGGCGGCGATGACTTTGGCGACGCCGTCGTTCACCTGCTCCTCGCTGGTGACGTCCATCGCCACGGCCATGGCCTGCCCGCCGCTGGCGACGATATCGTCGGCGGCCTTCTGCGCGGCTTCGAGGTTGAGGTCGGCGATCACCACCTTGCCGCCTTCACCCGCGTAGATGTCGGCGATGGCCTTGCCGATGCCGCTGGCGGCGCCGGTGACGATGCAGACCTTGTCCTTGAGCTTCATGCTGCTGCTCCATTTGAAGAATTCGAGGCGAGGGGATGTTTCAGGCGGCCGCCCGCGCGGTCTCCGGCAAGGTCGAAAGTCACGATTTCATCGGGGTCGATGTCGCGGTTCACCCAGTCCGGATGGCGCAGCGAATGCTCGGCATCGACATGTCCGCAATGCCAGTGCTCGTCGATGGTCAGGCGCGAAAACTCGTAGTCCTTGGAGTTCGTCTCGTAACCGTGCGCGCGGTTGATGAGGTGCATCACCGCGACCGCGCCTGCCGGGCGGCAGTCGAGCAGGCGGGCGAGATCGGGGTCGTCCTGGAATTCCTCGGGCAGTCTGCGGGCGAGGCGCTTAGCGGCGGCGCGCAGTTTCTGGAGGGCTTTCGAGGTGTCGGTATTGAGCCGGGTGCGGCTGGAAAAGCGGATGTCCTTCTCGCGCTGGGCGATGTCGGCCATCGAGGTCGGGATGATCCCGCGCGAGGAGAACAGGTCAACCTGGTAGACGTTCATCTCCTGCATCGAGCGGTTGTCGAGCACGTATTGCAGCGGCGTGTTGGAGACGAGGCCGCCGTCCCAGTACCATTCGCCGTCGATTTCCACCGGCGGGAAGCCGGGGGGCAGGGCGCCGCTGGCCATGATGTGCTCGGGGCCGATGGTGCGCTCGGTATTGTCGAAGTAGGCGAAGTTGCCCTTGAGCATGTTGACGGCGCCGACGCTGAAGCGGGTTTCCGCACTGTTGAGGCGTTCGAAATCGACGAGGTCGAGGAGCGTCTGGCGCAGCGGCGCGGTGTCGTAATAGCTCAGGCGCGAGAGGTGGTTCGGCCACTCGGGCAAGGGCATTGGCCAGCGCGGGGTGAAGAAGCCGGGCAGGCCCATGGTGGCGGCATATTGCGCCGAAGCCTCGTTGAAGGCGCGGCGGGCGAAGCCGATCGGTTCGTCGAGGCGGTACTGCAGTTCGCGCGAGATGCCGTGCCAGAACCTTTTGAGTGCGGGGATGCGGTCCTGAGGGGCGTTTCCGGCGATCAGGGCGGCGTTGATCGCGCCGATGGATATGCCCGCGACCCAGTCGGGAGCGATGTCACGTGTCGCCAGCGCTTCGTAGACGCCGGCCTGATAAGCGCCGAGGGCTCCGCCGCCCTGCAGTACGAGTACGGATTGGGGATCGGGATCAGGTGCGTTCACGGCGCCGTCCTGTTTGAGAGGAACCTGTTGCGGTGCAACATGTGGGGCAGTGTGCGGTTCCTTTCAATGTGCATTTGCGAGAGGTTGTCTCCTCCACACTTCGTCATTGCTTCGCTGCGCTCGCAATGACGATGGAGGATCACGCCACCGCTTCCTCCAGGCTGGGCTCGCTGGTGGCCTCCAGCAGGCGCCGCTCGATCGCCTTGATGCGCGGGGCGGCGGTGATCTTCTCGCCCAGCAGGTCCGTCACGTAGAAGGTGTCCGCCGCGCGTTCGCCATACGTCGCGATATGGGCCGAGTGGACCATCAGCTTGGATTCGAACAGCGCATGCGCCAGCCGGTTGAGCAGCGCCGGGCGGTCGCGCGCGTTGATCTCGACCACGGTGAAGCGGTTCGACGCCTTGTTGTCGAACAGGACGCGCGGGCGCACGTCGAAGGCGTCGGCGCGCGGGCGCGCATCGGGCTTGGCGACCAGCTGCGGCAGAATCTTGATGCGGTTGGCGAGCGCGTTCTCGATGGTGAGTTCGAGGCGGCGTAGCTGCCCGTACTCCATGAACGGGCGGCCGAGCGGGTCCTGCACGAGGAAGTTGTCGACCGCGCGGCCGGTGCGGGTGGTGTGGATGCGCGCGTCGATGATGTTGCCGCCCGCCAGATGGATGCCCCCGGCGATGCGGTAGAACAGGCCGGGGTGGTCCGAGGCGATCACCGTCACCAGCGTCGCCCCGCGGGCCGGGTAGTATTCGGTCGAGATCGACAGCGGTTCGTCGTCCGAAGCATCGAGCTGGATGAGGTTGCGGGCGATGACGTCTTCGGGTTCGGCGATCCAGTAGGCGTCGCCGAGGATCGCGCCGACCTTCTCGACCAGCGCGGCATAGGCGCCGCCCATCGCCTCGACCTGCGCCTTCTTGGCCTCGACCCGCTTAGGACGGCCGAATTCGGCATGGCCCAGACGCAGGCGTTCCTCGGCTGCGCCGTAGAGCGTGGCGATCAGCTGGCGTTTCCACGAATTCCAGGTGCCCGGCCCGACCGCGCGGATGTCGACGATGGTAAGCACCGTCAGCTGGCGCAGGCGATCGACCGACTGCACGACCTCGACGAAGTCGGCGATGGTCTTGCCGTCCGACAGATCGCGCTTCATCGCGGTGGCGGAGAGCAGCAGGTGATGGCGCACCAGCCAGGAGACCAGTTCGGTCTCCTCCTCGTCCAGCCCGAAGCGCGGACACAGCTTCAGCGCGATCTCTGCGCCCAGCACCGAGTGGTCGCCCTTGCGGCCCTTGGCGATGTCATGGAGCAGCACCGAGACGTAGAGCGCCCGGCGCGAGCGGACCTTGTGGATCACCTCATGCGCGAGGGGGTGGTCGTCCTTCAGCTCGCCCTTCTCGATGCGCGAGACGAGGCCGATGGCGCGGATGGTGTGCTCGTCCACCGTGTAGTGGTGGTACATGTCGAACTGCATCTGCGCGTTGACGCGGCCGAATTCGGTGACGAAGCGGCCGAACACCCCCGCCTCGTTGAAGCTGCGCAGCGCGACTTCGGGGTTCCGGCGGCTGGTGAGCAGTTCCATGAACAGCTCATTGGCGCGCTTGTCGCTCCGCACCTCGTCCTTGATCAGCGCGGCATCGCGGGAGATCAGGCGCAGTGTTTCGGGGTGGATTTCCAGGCCCTCGCGCTCGGCGAGGACGAAGATCTCGATCATCCGGACGGGATCGCTCTCGAACCAGTCGTCCGAGGGCGCGCGCAGACGGCCGCCGAACACCTTGTAGCCCTTGAGCAGCCGTTCGCGGGCGCGGAAACCCGCCAGCAGCCCGCGCGGCTGGCGCTTGGCGAACTGCTCGTCGAGCTGCGCGAGGAACACGCCGGTCAGGCTGCCGACCACCTTGGCCTGCAGGAAGAACATCTGCATGAAGCGCTCCACGGCGCTCTTGCCGGGGCGGTCGGAGAAGTTCATGCGCGCCGCCACCTCGCGCTGGAGGTCGAAGGTCAGGCGGTCCTCGGCGCGGCGGGTGATGGTGTGAAGGTGGCAGCGCACTGCCCAGAAGAAGTTCTCGGCGCGGCGGAAACTGCGGTATTCCTTGGCCGTCAGCAGCCCCACGTCGACCAGTTCGGCGGGCGAGCGGACCTTGTGGATATACTTGCCGATCCAGTAGAGCGCGTGGAGATCGCGCAAGGAGCCCTTGCCCTCCTTGACGTTGGGCTCGACGACGTAGCGGCTGTCGCCCATGCGCTTGTGGCGTTCTTCGCGCTCGGCCAGCTTCTCGACCACGAACTGGCGCTCTGTGCCCGACACGACGTCCTTGAAGAAGCGGGCGCGGGCCTCCTCGTAGAGGTCCTGGTCGCCCCAGACGTAGCGGCCCTCCAGCATCGCGGTGCGGATCGTCAGGTCCGACTTCGACATGCGCACCATGTCGTCGAGCGAGCGGCTCGAATGGCCGATCTTCAGCGACAGGTCCCATAAGAAGTATAGCATCGCCTCGATCACCTGCTCGCACCACGGCGTCTGCTTGATCGGGGTGAGGAACGCGATGTCCACGTCGGAATGCGGCGCCATCTCGCCCCGGCCATAGCCGCCGACCGCCATGATCGTCAGCCGCTCGCCCTTGGAGCGGTTTCCGGCCGGGTAGACGTTGGTGACGATGTGATCGTGGATGACGCGGATCAGCTGGTCGGTGAGGAATGCCTGCGCCTCGGCGACCTCGTGCCCGGCCGAGGGCTTGGCGTCGAGGCGGCGGGCGATTTCCTCGCGCCCGTCGGCAAGGGCAGTGCGCAGCGTTTCGACGATGTAGCGCCGTCCCTTGGCGGCGCCATAGGCGTCCACCAGCTTCTCGATCGTCTGCACAAGTTCGCGCCGGTCGATCACGGAACGGGGGGAGGGGATTCGGATCACGCTGCTCATGCGTCCTGACTTAGAGACTGCCTTGGAATTGGGGAAGTATTCGTCGTCCCGGACTTTTGTGCCGGATGGGGCTTCGACAGGCTCAGCCTGAGCGGATTGGAGAGGTTTACCCCAAACGCCGCTCACCCTGAGCTTGTCGAAGGGTCACAGCACAGCCTGTCGAAGCCCCATCCGCATACGGACCTTACCGCGCGAAAGTGAAAAGCCCGCTACCATCGCGCATCGCCCTATGCCAGAAGGCCGCGAAATGAAGCATACGAGGTCCGCCACTTGTCCCTGACACTGCTTGCCGCCGCCGCCCAGGCGCCAAAGCCCATCTACTGGGTCGAACTCGGCCTCACGAACTACCTGTTCCGCATCGGCAGTTTCGAGCTGCGCTGGTACTCGCTGGCCTATCTGGCGGGGATCGTGCTGGGTTACTGGCACCTCAGCCGCATGATCCGCGAGCCCGGCGCCCCGCTGGCGCAGCGCCATGCCGACGATCTGTTCTTCTACTGCACCGTCGGCATCATCCTTGGCGGACGGCTCGGCTATGCGACCTTCTACACCGGCGGCGGCTCCGATATCCCGAGCCTGTGGCTGCACCCGGCCGAACTGGTGAAGCTGTGGCACGGCGGCATGAGCTTCCATGGGGGCCTCATCGGCGTGATGCTGGCGATGGCCTGGGTTTCCTGGCGCAACCAGTTGAGCCTGATCCGAGTGGCGGACTTCGTGTCGGTCTGCGTGCCCTTCGGCATGCTGTTCGGCCGCCTCGCCAACTTCGTGAACGGCGAACTGTGGGGCCGCGTCGTCTCCGGGCCGCTGCCCTGGGCGATGGTCTTCCCCGACGCCGGGCCGCTGCCGCGCCACCCCAGCCAGCTTTACGAAGCCGGGCTCGAGGGCCTGCTGATGATCATCGTCATGCTCACGCTCTACTGGAAGACCCGCGCGCGCTTCCGGCCCGGCCTGCTGGTCGGCGTCTTCACCACCGGCATCGCCTCGGCCCGGTTCATCGTCGAGTTCTTCCGCGAGCCTGACGCCCAGCTCCAGCGCTTCGCGCAGGTCACAGGCCTGTCGATGGGCCAGTGGCTGACGATCCCGCTGATCCTGCTCGGCCTGTTCCTGATCGCCCGCGCGCTGACCAAGCCCGAACTGTCCACCCGGCGTCCTATCGAGATAACCTGATGAGCGACGAAGCCGGGGGCGAAGACTCTCTGGCAGCCGTCTTCCGGCGGCTGATCGCCAATTACGGGCCGATTTCGCTCCAGCAGTACATGGGCGAATCGAACGCCCGCTATTACTCCGGCAAGGACCCGCTCGGCGGCGCGGGCGATTTCGTCACCGCGCCCGAAATCAGCCAGATGTTCGGCGAACTGATCGGCCTGTGGCTGACCGATATCTGGATGCGCGCGGGCGCTCCGGCGACGGTGCACTACGTCGAGCTGGGCCCCGGTCGTGGCACTCTCGCGCGCGATGCGCTGCGGGTCATGCGCAAGCAGGGACTGAGCCCCGAGGTCCATCTCGTCGAAGGCTCCGAGGCCCTGCGCGCCGAGCAGCGCAAGGCAGTGCCTGATGCGCAGTGGCACGCCGACATGGACAGCCTGCCCACCGACGCACCGCTGCTGCTGGTCGGCAACGAGTTCCTCGACGCCCTCCCGGTGCGCCAGATGGTGAAGACGGCGGCAGGCTGGCGCGAGCGCATGGTCGGCCTCGAAGGCCACCGCTTCGTGCCGGTCGCCGGCGATCGTCCGATGGACGCCGCCGTGCCCGAGGCATGGCTCGAAGCGCCCGAGCAGACCCTGATCGAGACTTGCCCCGGCGCGGCCGCCGTGGTCGACGAGATCGCCCGTCGCCTTCAGGGGCAGGGCGGGGCGGCGCTGCTGATCGACTATGGCTACGCCGAAAAGCGTACCGGCTCGACTCTGCAGGCGATCCGCGCGCATACCAAGGTCGATCCCTTCGCCCATCCCGGTGAGGCCGATCTCACCTGTCTCGTCGATTTCGCGACGATGGCCGAAGTCGCCGTCGCGGGCGGTGCGCGCCATCTCGGCACGGTGACGCAAAGGGCATTCCTGCGCGCGCTCGGCATCGAAACGCGCGCCGCGCAACTTTGCGCTGTTGCACCGCAACAATCTTCTGCCATAAACTCCGACAAGGATCGACTGATCGACGAGGGGCAGATGGGGCAATTGTTCAAGGTGATGGGGCTGGCCGCGCAGAGTTGGCCAAACGGCGCAGGCTTCTGATGAGTATGTCAGAATTGCACGGCGGCGCGAAATTCGCGCTCGAACGGATCGTGTTCTTTTCGGATGCGGTCTTTGCCATCGCCATCACCTTGCTGGTGCTCGAGATCGAGGTGCCGCATCTTCCCCCCGACGCACCGGTTCATGAATATTGGGCGGAATTGGGTAGGCTCATCCCCAATTTCCTGGCGTTCGTACTCAGTTTCCTGGTGATCGGACGGTTCTGGCTGTCGCATCACCAGATATTCAGCCGGGTGACGCATTTCGACGTGGCGCTGGTCTGGCCGAACCTGCTCTACCTGCTGGCGATCGGCGTGATGCCCTTCACCACGGCATTCGTGGCGGCGGGGCACAATACCTTCGTCCCGGCGCTGTGCTACAACCTGAACCTGCTGCTGACCGGGATTCTGGCCTGGTTCCTGATGTTCTGGATCGAGCGCAAGGGGCTGGCGGTGCCCGGTCCCGATAATCGCTACAGCGGTTCGCCCGGCGTGATCGCCGCTGCGGCGCTTGCGGTCGCGCTTGCTTTCGTCATTCCGCAAATCAGCCAGTTCGCGATGGTCACGCTGCCGCTGTGGCGCCTGGTATTTCACCGCAAGGGTGCCGCATGAGCAGTACCGTCAAGTCCATCGCGCCCGATCGGCTGGAGAAGCTGCTAGGGGCACTGGCGCTCGTCATGCTGGGTTTCGTCGGGGTCGCGGTGCTCAAGGGCATGTCCGAATGGGCGAACATTCCCGGCGTCATCTGGCTGCACTTGCTCACGATCGTCGTGGCTCTGGCGCTGACCCCGGTGCTGCTGTGGAAGCGGCGGGGGACGCCCGGCCATCGCGCGCTCGGCTATGCCTGGGCGGGGGCGATGTTCCTCACCGCTGTCGACAGCCTGTTCGTGACGACCAAGCCCGGCCATTTCAGCCTGATCCATATCCTTTCGGTCTTCACCATCGTGATGGTGCCGGTGCTGGTGCTCGCCGCGCGAAAGGGCAACGTCGCCCGCCATCGTCGCACGGTGCGCGGGCTGATCATCGGTGCGCTGCTGATCGCGGGTTTCTTCACCTTCCCGTTCGACCGGCTGCTGGGGCACTGGCTGTTCGGTTGAGGGGGAGCCACCCCGCCAGGGATTGCTCCGGTGAAAATTCTGTAATCGCAAGTCGTTCGTCGATGACGAATGTCGCTTGTCGATTGCAAACCGGCCGCTCACGGATAGTCTGGCATTGCCAAGCGGTTGCGCAGTCGGCTTCTCCTGCCGGGGCGTATCAACAGGGACACATCCGGGAGCACCATCGCCATGAGACTCGGCACCGTTCGTCGCGCCGTTCTGCTAGCCGCCGCCTCGCTGGCGCCGCTTTCCGCCTCGCCCGTGCTGGCGGCTCCCAAGGTCGCCGCTGCTCCGGCGCCCGCGAAGGGGCAAGTGCCGGTCGAATACCACAAGCTCGCCAATGGCTTGAAGGTAGTGATCTCGCCTGATCATTCGGTGCCTACCGCTACCGTCGGCGTCTATTACGGTATCGGTTTTCGCATCGAGCCTAAAGACCGCACCGGCTTCGCGCACCTGTTCGAGCACATGATGTTCCAGGGCTCGAAGAACCTGGGCAAGGCGGAATTCATCGGCCTCGTCAACGCCAACGGCGGCGTGCTCAACGGCTCCACCCGGTTCGATTTCACGAACTACTACGAGGCGATCCCCAGCAACACGACCGAGACGTTCCTGTGGGCCGAGGCAGACCGGATGAAGGGCCTCGACATCACGCAGGACAACCTCACCAACCAGCAGGGCGTGGTGAAGAACGAGGTCAAGGTCAATGTCATCAACCAGCCCTATGGCGGCTTCCCGTGGCTCGACCTGCCGCAGCTGGCGAATACGAACTGGTACAACGCGCATAATTTCTACGGCGATCTCAAGGAGATCGACGCGGCGACGCTGACCGACGTGCAAGCGTTCTTCAAGGACTACTACGCGCCCAACAACGCCGTACTGGTCGTCGCGGGCGACGTCGATCCGAAGCAGGTCATGGCCTGGACCGAGAAGTATTTCGGGCCGATCCCGGCCTCGGGCGCGCTCAAGTTTCCCGACATTTCCGAGCCGCGCCAGACGGCGGAGAAGCGCTCCGAAAAGACCGACCCGCTGGCGCCGCAACCGGCGCTGGCATGGGCCTATCACGTCCCGCCCAAGAACACGCCCGAGTGGGCGGCGATGCGGCTGATCGACCTCATGCTGATCCAGGGCGCGGACAGCCGGCTGACCCGGGTGCTGGTGAACCAGAAGGGCTATGCAGGCAACGTCTCGGGCGGGATCAACTGGCCGCTCGGCAGTGCCTATGACTACAACGGACCGATGCTGTGGTCGGCGTTCCTGATCCACGGGCCGGAAGTGACCGACGACGCCATTCTCGCCGACATCGACGCGGTGGTGAAGGACTTGCAGGACACCCTCGTCACTCCGGCCGAGCTTGCCCGTGCCAAGACCAAGGCCCGCTCCGAGATCTACGATACCGTGGGCGATGGCTACCGCTTCGGGCTGGTCAACCTGCTCGCCAGCTTCGCGCTGTTCGACGACGATCCGGGGCGGATCAACCGGATGGAGGCGGAGATCGAGAAGGTCACGCCCGAACTGATCCGCAAGACCGCGCGCGAATACCTGCGTTCGACCAACCGTACCGTGATCAGCCTGAAGCCCGGCGCCGTCGCCGCGGCTCCGGCGGCCGCGAAGTGAGGGAGGGCATCATGATCCGGAATCTTCTCCTCTGCACCGCCGCGCTGGCGCTGACCGCTGCTCCTGCTTTGGCAAAGGAAACGCCGCCCGCCCCGGCCGCGCCCAAACCCTTCGCTCTGCCGCCGCTGACCGAGTTCACGCTTGCCAACGGCATGAAGGTGACCATGGCGCAGCACGGCAACGTGCCCAAGGTCACGATCGTCGCCAGCGTACGCACCGGCAATATCGATGACGGCCAGAACGTCTGGCTCGCCGACCTCACCGGCGCCTTGATGCAGAAGGGCGCGGGGGGGCGCGACGCCTCGCAGTTGGCCGAGGCCGCCGCGGGGATGGGCGGTTCGCTGGCGCTTTCGACCGGCCTCGATTCCAGTTCGGCGATGATAGACGTGCTGGGGGAATCGACGCCTGATGCCGTCGCCCTCGTCGCCGACCTGCTCCAGCGCCCCGACTTCAAGGCCGAGGAACTGGAGAAGGTGCGCGCCGACATGCTGCGCAACCTGATGGTGGCCAAGTCCACCCCCGGCTCCATCGCGTCCGAGGCATTCTCGGCGGCGCTCTATCCCGAGCATCCCTATGGGCGCACGTTCCCGACGCCGCAGCAGCTGTCGGGCTACACGCTGGAGCAGATCAAGGCGTTCCATGCCGGCAACTTCGGCGCGGCGCGCACGCATCTCTATATCGTCGGCCGCTTCGATCCTACCACGGTGCGCGCGGCGGTCGAGAAAGCGTTCGGCGGCTGGGCGGCAGGCGCTGCACCCACCGCATTGCCCGTGCCCGCCGAGCCCGCGCCCAAGGTCGTGCTGATCGACCGGCCGGGCGCGCCGCAGTCGACCGTATGGATCGGCAAGCGGGTTGCCAAGCCCGGCTACGACATGGATTTCCGCGCCACCAACACGCTGCTGGGCGGCTATTTCTCCTCGCGCATTACCCGCAACATCCGCGAGGACAAGGGCTACACCTACTCGCCCAGCGCGTCGCTCTCGCAGCGGGTGCAGGGGGCGTTCTGGGTGGAGGACGCAGATATCACAGCCGAATCGACCGGGCCTGCGATCACCGAGATCTACAAGGAGATCCGGCGCATGCAGGACACTCTCCCCACCGATGCCGAAGTGCAGGGCATCCGCAATTACATGAACGGGACCTTCGTGCTGGGCCTGTCCTCGCGCGATGGGCTGGCGGGATCGCTGGCCAACCTCGACGTGCAAGGGCTGGGGGTGGACTACCTCAATGGCTACGTCGGTCGGGCGAGCGCGCTCAAGGCGGCGGATTTCCAGACCGCCGCGAAGCGCGAACTGTCGGTGGACAAGCTGAGCGTTGTGATCGTCGGACCGCTGGAGAGCGTGCGCCCGCAGCTTGAGAAAGTGCCGGAGATCGCGGCGAAGCTACCGAAGAAGTAAGCGTCATGGCACACCGTCGTCCCGGGCTTGATCCGGGACCGGTGGCTGTCTTTAGGTGGGCGCTGCTGTGCCGGGCGCCCTGAAGCTATGTGGGCTGGTCACGGCCAGCGGTCCCGGATCAAGTCCGGGA
>NZ_BAAILP010000125.1:0-4642 GCF_054589055.1 Novosphingobium sp. 11B
CTTCGACAAGCTCAGCCTGAGCGGGATTGATAGGGCATTACACTAACTCCGCTCACCCTGAGCTTGTCGAAGGGTCGCAGCTGAGCTTGTCGAAGCCCCCGCCGACGATCAGCGCAGGTTGGCCGCCGTGTAGCACTCGACAAGGTAAGCCAGCGGGCGTCCGTCGGGCAGGACCAGCATTGCCTGATGCGTCGAGATCGTGTCCGCCGGGCAATTCTCCGCCGGTCCCGCCACCGTCGCGAGCGGACGCCGCTTGAACCCGAGCGGGGCGACGACTTTGCCGAACGGCGTATTCGTCACGCGCAGAGCTTCGTTCATCGCGGGCGTCAGCCGTGCCGGGACGTACCAGTTCCACGCGACCGAAAGCACCGTGCCGCCGCAGCTCAGGCGCACATTGCGCAAGGCGAAAGTTTCGCCGTCCGCAAGCCTGAGATGCTCGCGCATCGCTGCGGGAGGAGCCTCGCCGCCGGTGGCCAGCGTCTGCGCGGTGATCCGCGGATCGGTGACGCCGCGCATGCCGCACCACTCCTCCAGCGCCAGGGTTGCGCTGTCGTGGCGGCGCAGGACCGTCTCGAACTGTTCCAGCGTGGCGGCGGGCATTGCAGGCGAAGTCGCGGAAGCCATCACGGCCATGATCGCAGCAGGCGCCGCAAGCTCAAATGCCACCGGGGACCGCCGGGCGGCCCATCGCCGCCAGTCCTTCGACGAGCGCGCGGGTGCAGGCGGCGAGATCCTCGGCGCTGACCGAACGGATCACGAAATTCGCGCCGGTGCGCCCTTCGCCCCAGAACGGGTAGGAGCCGATCTGGCAGGTCTCGAACGTCTTTTCGGTTTCACGCAGCAGTTCGGCCACTTCGCTTTCGCCCACCCAGCACCCGACCGTCTCGGACAGCAACGGCGCGCCGCCCGCAAGCTGGCCGGAGAGCGCGTCGAGCATGCCTGCGGTGATGCTGGGCACGCCGGCCATGATGAACACGTTGCCGCAGCGGATGCCCGGTGCCCCGGTGTAGCGATTGGGGATCAAGCTGGCACCGTCCGGCGTGCGCGCCATCCGTAGGCGTGCCTCGGTCAGGCCGCCGCGCGTTGTGTAGTATTCTTCCAGGATCGCGCGGGCTTCGGGATGGACGATGACCGGCACGCCCAGCGCCTCGGCGATGGCGTCCACGGTGATGTCGTCATGCGTGGGGCCGATGCCGCCGGTGGTGAAGCAGTAGTCGTTGCGCGCGCGCAGGGTGTTCACCGCCTCGACGATGGATGGCGTCTCGTCGGCGACGACGCGCACTTCCTTCAGGCGGATACCCTGGATCTGCAGCCAGGTGGCGACCTGGGCGATGTTCTTGTCGTGCGTGCGGCCCGAGAGGATTTCGTCGCCGATGACGACGAGGGCGGCGGTGAAGATTCGCTGCTGGGAAGCCATGGCGGTATCGCTAGGGCAAATGGGCGCGCGGGGCTAGGGGGCTCGCAAATCTGCTCGCGGGTGCAAAAAGAAAGGGCCGGTCCGAAGACCAGCCCTGTAGAAGTTTTGGGAGAGGATGCCTGAAAGGCGAGTTCCTTATGTTCGGAATCGCGCTTTGCTGCAAATGCGAAAAGATTGAGCAAAGTTGCAAGGAATGCAACTTGAAGCGTGTACGTGGGAAACCGTGGTTTTGTGCGGTTGCGCGTCAGATCGGCCAGATTGCGCGATAATAGGCGGAATCCCAGAACATCCATTCGAAGCGCGTTGCATTGCGGAACGCGGTGACCATGGCTGCGCGCGTCGCGTCCGTGGCGTTTTGCGCGGCTTCATCGACAAGGGCGCGGACGCGGTCGGTCGCTTCGCCGAACGCGGGCGCGGCGTACGTGTCGATCCAGGCGGCATAGGGATTGGGCGAGGCGGCGCGCGGCTTCACGTCGCAGCCGACCTCCCAGTAGACCCAGAAGCACGGGAGGATGCCCGCGATCAGTTCCTCGTAGCTGCGTGTCGCGGCCAGTGCGGACAGGTAGCTGGTGTAGCCGAGGCATGCGGGCGTCGGCTCGCTGGCCGCCGCGATCTCGGCGGTGACGCCGAACTGGGCGAAGAATGCCTGGTGCAACGCTTCCTCGACCTGCACGGCGACTTTGGCTCCGTCGGAGAATTCGAGGCGGCCGCTCGCGGTCGGTGCGCGCGCCGCGGCGAGAGCGAGGGCGCGGGAATACTCGGCGAGGTAGAGGCTGTCCTGCACGATGTAATGCCGGAAACTTTCGGGCGCGAGCGTTCCGGCGGCCAGTTCGTTCAGGAAGGGGTGATCGAGGATCGCCCGGCGCAGCGGTGCGACCTCTTCCCAGACCGTTTGGCAAAAGCTCATGCGCGAAGTTCCCTCGGATACGAAAGTCGGGCGCGCTTAAAGCAGGATCAATTGCGAATGACCATCTTCGTCGCTGCGATCGCAATGACGAAAGTGCCGGGGGACCATGCCTCGCGGCGCGGAACGCAGGCAAAAAGAAAGGGCCGGTCCGAAGACCAGCCCTGTAGAAGTTTTGGGAGAGGATGCCTGAAAGGCACCCCCCATATGCTTTCGGAGGGTGATTCCCGCAAACGCGAAAACCATTACATAAGTTGCATGTCTTGCAACGGTCGCCCTCTGTGCGCTGAGCGTCAACTTTGCAAAACGGCCCCATAGAGGTCGTGCTCGTCCGCATCTTCGACGAGAACTTCAACGATATCACCGACTTGCAGCCCACCAGCGTCGCGCAGGAAGACGTTTCCGTCGATCTCGGGAGCGTCCGCCTGCGAGCGGCCGGTTGCACCGACGTCACCGTCTTCGTCCGCTTCGCCCACTTCGTCGATGATGACGGGCAGCACGCGGCCGACCTTGGCGGCGAGCTTCGCGGCGCTGATCGCGGCGGTCTTTTCCATGATCCGCTGGTAGCGCTCTTCCTTGACCTCTTCCGGCACCGGATCGGGCAGGTGGTTGGCCGAGGCACCCTCGACCGGTTCGAAGCGGAAGGCGCCGACGCGGTCGAGCTGCGCTTCGTCGAGCCAGTCGAGCAGGTACTGGAAGTCCGCCTCGGTCTCGCCCGGGAAGCCGACGACGAAGCTGGAGCGGATCGCGATATCCGGGCAAATTTCGCGCCACTTGTGGATGCGGTCGAGCACCTTGGCCTCGTTCGCCGGGCGCTTCATCGCCTTGAGCACCGACGGCGCCGCGTGCTGGAACGGGATGTCGAGGTAGGGCGTGATCAGCCCTTCGGCCATCAGCGGGATGACGTTGTCGACGTGCGGGTAGGGGTAGACGTAGTGCAGGCGCACCCACGGCTTGCGGCCCTGCGCATCCTTCAGGCCGCCGAGTTCGCGGGCGAGGTCGGTCATGTGGGTGCGGACCGCGTGGTCCTTCCACATGCGTTCCTCGTGGCGCACGTCGACGCCGTAGGCCGAAGTGTCCTGGCTGATGACGAGCAGTTCGCGCGTTCCGGCCTGCACCAGCTTTTCCGCTTCGCGCAGCACCGCGTCGATGCGGCGGCTTGCCAGCTTTCCGCGCAAGCTGGGGATGATGCAGAACGAGCAGGCGTGGTTGCAGCCCTCGGAGATCTTGAGGTAGCCGTAGTGGCGCGGCGTCAGCTTCACGCCGGCGTCGTCGTAGGCCTGCGGGATCAGGTCGAGGTAGGGCGAGAGTTCGGGCGGGGCCGCCTCGTGCACCGCCTCGACGACTGCCTCGTACTGATGCGCGCCGGTCACCGCGAGGACTTGCGGGAACTTGGCCCGGATCGCCTCGGCCTCGTTGCCCATGCAGCCGGTCACGATCACGCGGCCGTTCTCGGCGATCGCCTCGCCGATGGCGGCAAGGCTTTCTTCCTTGGCGGAATCGAGGAAGCCGCAGGTGTTGACGAGCACGACGTCGGCGCCGGAATAGTCCGGGCTCATGTCGTAGCCGTCCGCGCGCAGGCGGGTGAGGATGCGCTCTGAATCGACGAGCGCTTTCGGGCAGCCGAGGCTGACCATGCCGACTTTCGGCGGGGAGGGGAGTTCGATAGCCATGGGATTGGCGCGCCCGATACCCGCAAATGGCGTCCGAGTCACGAAAAACGAATTTTGCGGGTGATTCGCAAAACTTGCACAAGTGCACGGAGCCTGCAAGACAGGGCACCGCACTTAGGGAAGGATTGGAAATGGGTCCGGTGAACTGGCTGGCGGTCGTGCTGGCTGCAGCGCTCGCGGTAGCGGCGGGCGTCGTGTGGAACACCGTGCTGTTCCGTGACGGACGCCAGATCGTCCCCGGCAGTTCCGAACGTGCGGGCGGTTACATCACCATGGCCGTGGTGTTCCTCATCAGCGCGGCGATGCTGGGCCATGCGCTCGCCCGGATCGGCGCCGAGACGCTGGCGGCGAAGCCCTGGCTCTACTTCATGCAGAGCGGCGGACTGGCGATCGCCTTCGTCATGCCTGCGGTGTGGCTGACGCACTCACGCAGCCGCACCGAGCCCGCGCGCCGGGTGATCGACTGCGCGTTCTGGCTGGTCGCCTACCTGGCGATGGGGCTGGTGTTCTGGGTATTCGGGTAAGGTTGCTGCAAACACTGTCGTCATCCCAGCGCAGGCTGGGACCGCTGGCGGCTGTGCGCCCAACCTTCGTCAAAGCGCCCTCACGCTACGCAGGTTTTTTGCGGTTAGCGGTCCCAGCCTGCGC
>NZ_BAAILP010000126.1:0-13086 GCF_054589055.1 Novosphingobium sp. 11B
TGCTTGAGGTAAACCACCGAGAAGCTGCGCCCCTCGACGTCGCCGCGCGTCACCGTCTGGTCGAAGCCCATGTTGATCCCGGCCGTCTGCAGCTTGAGATCATACTGGTTCGACCAGAACCAAGGGAACGCCTTGTAAGGCTTTGCGTCCCCGCAGATCGCCTTGGCCACGCACGTCGCCATGTCGTTGGCGTTCTGCACCGATTCCACGCGCATCACCGTGGCGCCCGCATAATCGCAGGCGAAGGCCGCACAGTCCCCGATCGCGTAGATGTCCGGCAGCGAGGTGCGGCAGAACTCGTCCACGTCCACGCCGTTCGCCCCAGAGGCGCCCGCCAGGATCAGCGGGCCCACGGCGGGCACGATGCCGATGCCGACGATCACCGCCTCGGCCGGGATGACCTCGCCGTCGACCAGCTTCACGCCGGTCACACGATGCCCGTCGCCCTCGAGACATTCGACCGCAACGCCGGTGCGCAGATCGACGCCGTGATCGCGGTGTTCCTTCTGATAGAATTCGGACAGTTCCTCACCCGCGACGCGCGCCAGCACGCGCGGCAGGGCTTCGAGCAGCACCACGTTCAGCCCCATCTTCGACAGCACCGCCGCCGCCTCGAGCCCGATGTAGCCGCCGCCGATGACGACGATGTTCTTCGTCCCCGCATCGACCTCGGCCATCAGCGTGTCGCAGTCCTCGCGGGTGCGGACCGCGTGGACGCCCGCCAGCTCGGCGCCGCCGCACGACAGGCGCCGCGGATCGCCGCCGGTCGCCCAGACCAGCTTGCCGTAACCGAAGGTCGTGCCGTTCGAGAGCGTCAGTTCCTTCGTCTCGGCGTCCACCTTGGTCACTTCGGTGGAGAGCTTGAAGGTCACCTCCTTCTCGGCCCAGAACGTCGGCGGGCGGATGTAGAGGCGGTCGAAGGTCTTCTCCCGCGCGAAGTATTCCTTCGAAAGCGGCGGCCGCTCGTAAGGATGCTCCGGCTCGCGGCCGATGACGGTGATGGTTCCCGCGAACCCGTTCTGGCGCAGGGCGAGCGCACATTGCGCTCCCCCATGTCCCGCTCCCACGATGACGACGTCTGATTTTTCCATGATGCCTTGCCGATCAGTCCTGAAGGAAGCGCGTCCTGCGGAAATCCGGCAAGTATCGGTTGCCGACGGCAAACCGCACGGCCCCCGATACTTGCCAGTTCCAGCCGTCCCTCACCGGTTAGAAAAGATATCCGATGCCGTGCAGGTAATCGTCGGCATTGATGAGCGTGACGATCTTGCGCCCAATCTGCCACTGGCCGCCTTCGGCCGGTTCGAGATGGTGCTCGACGTCGGCGGCGATCGTGCGCAGCCGCTCGAACTTGTACTCGGCGATCTGCATCGCCGAGCTCACGACGAGAACGTCGCCGTCCCGCTCGAACACGAAGCGCGAGATCGTGCGAACCGTCCGCGCCGGCGGTGAGGCAGACATGGAGAAGCCGCTGCGCAGCCGCTTCACGCGAGCCTCGCGCATTTCGGCGTCATCATAGGCGACGTTGAGCGCATCGGCGTGGTCCTTCACGCCGAACTCGGTGGGAATGATGTAGAGGCCGTCCTGCGACCACAGCGGCAGCCATGCCTTGTAGTCGAGCCGGTCGAGAATCTCGGCCTCGCGCCAGATGAACTGCATGGCGCCGAAGGCTTCGGCGGCATCGACGGTTGCGGTCATCGCCTCGGTGCTCATGCCGTCATCATCCTCTTCCACTGCTGATAGGCGGCACGCATGCCGGTTTCGGCGCTGACGTCGCCTGCATCGTGGCCGGCTTCGGCGACCCCCTCGGGCGCATCGACTCCTCGGTTGACCATGATCCACAGATCATCGCCCGCCGCTGCACCGCGCTGGACGCGCTCCCAGCCCTCGGCGTCGTCAGGCGTGCCGAAGCCCATCGGTCCCTGGAAGTGTTCGTGCAGGCGCAGGCGCATGCGGTTGCCCGCGACAGGGCCCTCATCCATGCCGATGGCGACGTGAGTAATCTCGGTCTCGTCCACGGCCACCGGGCGCAGCACGCGGAAGAACGCCATCGAGCAGGCGACATTGGGGAACAGGTTGAGGTTGAACCCGGTGCCGCCCACCGCGCGCACCACGCGGCGCACGGTCGCGTCGTCGTGGCCTTCGGCCACCAGTTCGGCCGCCAGGTCGGCGAAGCGATCGGGGATCGGTGCGTCGAGATTGTCCTCAAGGTCGATGAGATCGGGGATCATCACCATGACGGAGTGGCCGTTGCCGAGGTTCTCGACCCAGCCGCCATGACCCAGCACGTCGAAGATGTTCTCGGTCTCCGCATCGAGGCTGTCGAGGAAGGTCTTGTGGACGATCGGGAAGTGGTAGGCGTCGGTCGTGTTCTCGAGCTGGATCTTCCAGTTTCCGGGAAAGCGGAACTTGTGTTCGCCCAGCGTCTTCACGCCGAAGCCCGCCCCCTGCTTCATGAACAGATCGATCCACTTCTTCGCGGGGCCGAGGAATTCGGCGAGCGGCTCGATGTCATCCTTGAAGGTGGCGAAAATCATGCCGTTGTAAGTTTCGACGCGCAGCGAGACGAGGCTCAACTCCGCCTTTTCCGGCTCGCTCTGGTAACCCGAGGCGTGCGGCACCTTGCGCAGCGCGCCGTCCACGCCGTAGCTCCAGCCGTGGTAAGGGCAGACGAAGACGCTCGACTTGCCCTTCTTCTTCTCGCACACACTGGCGGCGCGGTGGCGGCAGCGGTTGAGCAGGACGTGGATGGTGTCCGTCTTGTCGCGCGTGACGATGACCGGCTGGTCACCGACCCACGAGGTCTTGAAGGTGTTGGCCTTGGGCACGTCGCTTTCATGCGCGACCCAGACCCAGGTGTTCCGGAAGATCCGGTCCAGCTCCTGATCGAAGATCGCCGGATCCTTGTAGAGCGAGGTATGGACGCGGTCGTCGCGGACGAGGTGCCCGCAGTCGATCGCGACGCCGCCCCGGGAGGTCGTCGTGGTCATGGATTTTCCCTTGTTATGAAGGCCCGCAGACCGCGATTGCGATCGGCGGGCCTCTATCTTCGAACTCAGCTTGCGGCGGTGAGCCGCTTCTCGATTTCGCGCGCGCAGGCGCAAAGCCGGGCGTCGCCGTTCATGCGGCCGACGATCTGGAGACCGACCGGCAGCCCGCGATCGGACAGCAGCGGCAGCGTCACAGCCGGGTGGCCGGACAAGTTGAAGGGGCGTACCAGCCGGGTGAGCGGTACGCAGGTGCGCGGGTCGGCGGCTTCCTCGATCGTCGGTGGGACCACCGGCAGGGTCGGCAGAAGCAGCACGTCGAACCGATCGAGCAGTGCATCGATCTCGGCGGCGAACCGGGCGCGGATGGCTTCGGCTTGGATCAGGTCTTCGGGGCGTACCATGCTGCCCGCGCGAACCCGGGCGCGTACGTCCTCGCCCATGCCCGGGTGATCGACATGCTCGCCGATCGCGGTCCAGGTTTCGGCGCCCATGACCGTGATTCCCGCTGTGAAGGCATCCACGAACGAATTCGCGCGGCACGTCTCGACGTCGCCCAAGCGGGTCATGGCCGTCGCGAACGCCGCGCGCACTTCGCCGTCCGCCTCGACGTCGAGCACGCCGATCCGCAGCGCGGCAGGGGCTTCCTCGGTCGGCCACTGTTCGACGATCGTGGCCATGGTGCGCTCGACGTCGTCGATTTTCGTGGCGAAGACGCCGACGCAGTCCAGCGTACTCTCGCGCGGATGAGCGCCCTCGCGGCTGACGAGACCGAAGCTGGGCTTGAAGCCGACCAGCCCGCAGCAGGCGGCGGGCATGCGGACCGAGCCGCCGGTGTCAGTACCGATCGCGATATCGGCGATGCCCGCCGCCACGCCCACGGCCGAGCCGCTCGATGAGCCGCCGGGAATGCGATCGGGCCAGCGAGGATTGACGGGCGTGCCCGCCCAGGCATTGGCGCCGGTCACGCCGAATGCGAATTCGTGCATGTTGGCCTTGCCCACGATCGTCAGCGAATCGTCCCGGCGCAGGCGCCGGACAACCTCGGCGTCAACGGCTGCCGGCGCGGTATCCGCCATGACCGCGCTGCCCTGGAACGTCGGGTAGCCCGCGATGTCGAGGCAATCCTTGACCAGCACGCGCACCGGGCCGTCGCCGATATCGAGTTTCCGCGCGACGGCACCAAATTCGTCGGTCACTTGTCTTCACTCCTCAGGCCAAGTTCATCGAAGGGGTTAAGCGCGACGAAGCGCAGCCGCGCGTTCTCGATGAAGCTGAGCATCTGTTCGTAGACGTAGAGCGAGTCGCGGCGGCGGAAGCCCGCCAGCAGCGTGCTGGCGATCGTCACCGAGATCGCCCGCGTCTCCTTGTCGTGCAAGGTGGCCAGGCGGACCGCGTTGACCTGATCGAAGTGCCTGTGGATCATCGCCACTAGGCGCACGTTGGGCACCACCGCCAGCCAAGCCTCGCGAAACGCGACGTTGGCGTTGAACAGCGCCATCATGTCGTCTTTCTCGTAGGCTTTCTGCGCGTCCGCGAATGCAGCCTCGAGCGTGGCCAAGCTCTCCGGGGTCATCTCGACCACAGCCATTGCCGCCGCGCGAGGCTCGAGCATCTTGCGGATCTCGAAGATCTCCAGAATGTCCGCGTTGCTCGGCGTCGGCAGCCTAAAGCCTCTGGTCGAGCCCACAAGGTAACCTTCGTGGACCAGCCGCAGCAGGGCTTCGCGAGCCGGCATGCGCGACATGCCCAGTTCCGCGGCAAGCGCCTTGTCCACGATGCGGTCGCCGGGGGCGATCAATCCCAGGCGCAGGCGGCCGAGAACCTCGGCGTAGGCCTCTTCGGCATTGCTGCCTTTTTCAGCATCTTCGGAGAGGAAAGCGGTCATGAACACCTCGCGCTAAGTGCATACACTTTACGCACGTATATTTCATCATGCAACCATATTTGACGCATTTATACATTTTTGGTTTGACATGGATCAATTTTCGAATGAGAACGGTATGCAGATATCGCGCTATCGCAACGAGTGGCGCAAGCGAATCGAAGCCCTTCAACGGCCGCGACTATGACCATGGCGAAACGCGCATGCCCGGTGGCGTGTGCGTTGGCTTCGGGCTGCGGTGGCTGGGCGAAGTTCAGGGACAATGCGCTTATGCAAGTCGATCCAATCCCATCGGCATTTTCGCCTCAGGCTGCTGCGTCGGTGCAAACGCGCGGTGCCTGGGTCATCGTCGGGCTGCTGACGCTGGTATACCTGCTGTCGTATGTGGATCGGCAAATCCTTGCGCTGCTGATCGAACCGATCAAGGCCGACCTCCAGATCGACGACTTGCGCTTCAGTTTCCTGACGGGGCTGGCGTTCTCCGTGTTCTTCGCCGTCGCCGGAGTGCCGCTGGGCTGGGCCTCGGATACCTTTCGCCGCAACCGGGTCATCGGAGCGGGCATCCTGTGCTGGAGCCTGGCGACGATCGCGTCGGGGCTGGCAGACAGCTACGGCCACATCTTCATCGCGCGCATCCTTGTCGGCGTCGGCGAAGCCGCGCTGACGCCTGCGGCCTATTCGCTGATCGCCGATATCGTCGCGCCCGCCATGTTGGGCCGCGCGATCGCGTTGTTTTCCATGGGCTCCCAGTTCGGCGCGGCGACGGCCTACCTGCTTGGTGGCGGGCTGGTCGCGATGCTGTCGCGCCCCGGCGCAGACCTGCCGCTGTTCGGCGATCTGGCCGTCTGGAAGCAGATGTTCGTGATCGTCGGCCTGCCGGGCCTCGTGCTTGCGCCGGTGATCCTCTTCGGGGTGCGCGATCCGCGCCGCAATACGGCGGCAGATCGCGTGTCATTGGCAGCAGCCTGGGCACAGCTCAAGCCGCAGCGCGCCTTCCTCGTGCGGCACTACTGCGGGTTCACCGCGCTTGCGGCGGCATTCTTCTCGATCATGGCGTGGCTGCCGGCGATGCTGGGGCGTCGGCTCGGACTGGATGCCGCGCATTTGGGGCTGACCGCGGGCGCGCTCGTCCTGGTCTGTTGCCCGCTGGGGACGTTGACCGCAGGCTGGCTGGCCGATCGCCTGTCCGCCGCCTATGGGCGCAGTGCGCCTCTGCGGGCGGCGATCATCGGCATGCTGGTCATGGTGCCCGCGATGGTGATCATCGCCGTCGCCGGGAGCGGGCCGATGCTGATGCTCGGTACGGCGATGGCGCTGTTCGTTGCGCCCTGGCCGCTCGTCCATGCATCGCAGTCGTTGCAGACCAGCGTGCCGCCGCGTGTCAGAGCGCAGATTACCGCGCTGTTCCTGCTCATCGCCAACCTCATCGGCCAGACCGGCGGGGTGAGCCTGGTAGCGCTGCTGACCGACAAGGTCCTGCGTGATCCGGCAAAAGTCCACCTGTCGCTGGCAGCGGTGTGCATCGTCGCCATGCTGTTGGCCTGGCAGCCCTTGCGCAGCGCCGCCGCGCTCGTCCGGGAGGCGCGTGATGTCTGAATCGTCCGGGACCGATGCCGCCATCGGGCAGATTTGCGAATTGCAGGCCGAGCTGAACCAGCTTCGCGCGGACGTGGCGCTGCTCCAGGCCGAGGCCGGAGCGCGCCGCACGCTGGGCCGCTACATGCGCCTGTGCGACGTGCCACGCCTCATGGCCGGGGCGAGCGAGGAGGAGCGGGCCCGGGCCATCGCGGCGCTGTTCACGCCCGATGCGATCTGGGAAGGCGTGGGCGGTGCGCATGGCGCGCAGTTCGGCAGCCGGGTCGGGCGCGAGGCGATCGCCGCGCATTTCTTGAACTTCTATACGCAGCGCGAACCCGTGCAGGTCTTCAATACGCATTACCTGTGCACCGAAAGCCTCGAGGCCACGGGCGACAGGGTCACCGGCGACTGGGTCCAGTTCCAGCCCTGGGTCGATGCCGCAGGCGGCTCGCTGCTGCGCTCCAGCCGCCTCAACGTCGCGTTCGAGCAGGTCGGCGGCGAATGGCTGATCGCGCACTATCGCACCGAAAATCTCTTCATCGCCGCTCTGCCGGACAACTGGTGGAGTTCACTCATCGCAAGGCCCGCGCTGGAAATATCCGGCGCAGGCTGACCACCGCCGAAACCGAATTTGCCGCAGGAACTATCGTGCCGGGAGAAGCAAGATGCTCGCCGGTGCTCCCATTCACTTTACCATGAGGGTTACCATGACGAAGGCTGCATTGTATCTGCGAGGCACGTTCCTTGCCACGTCTCTGATGTTCACGCTGCCCGCCAGCGCGCAGGAAGCGCCCGCTGCGGCCGACGAGCAGGCCGGCGGTGACATCATCGTCACGGCCCAGAAGCGCCCCGAACTGCTGTCGAAGGCGCCGCTGTCGATCAGCGCGGCGACCGGCGACCAGCTCAAGAGCGCGGGCATCACCGATGCCTCGAACCTTGCGACCGTCATTCCGACCGTGCGCATCGATCAGGCGAATGGCCTGCAGGTGACCATCCGCGGCGTATCGAGCGCCGATGGCACCGAAAAGGGCGATCCTTCGGCAGCCTTCATGCTCAACGGCGTCTATGTGGCTCGCCCGCAGATGCTTTCGGGTGCATTCTACGACATCGGCCGCGTCGAGGTCCTGCGCGGACCGCAGGGCACGCTCTACGGCCGCAACGCGACGGCGGGCGTGGTCAACATCATCGCCAACCGTCCCTCGACCGACAAGTTCGCGGCGGCGGTCAATGCCGAATACGGGAACTACGATACCTACCGCGTCGATGCGATGGTCAACGTCCCGCTGAGCGACCGCATCGCCGTGCGCGCCGCAGGCGCCTACAACAAGCATGACAGCTACCTGATCGCGGGAACCGGCGTCGGCGACCACAAGCTCGGCCAGGACCAGGACGAATATGCCGGCCGCCTCAGCGTTGATGCCAAGTTCGGCAGCGACGACCAGGGCGAGCTGTATATCGTGGGTGACTACACCCATCAGGGCGGCGCGGGCACGCAGGCTGTCACCATGGCCAACTTCTACGGCGGGGCCACCACGACCAGCCCGGTCTACCTGCATCCCTCGTCGAGCGAGGCGCGCACGGTCAATTATCCGGTCGTCAGCGACCCCTATCAGGACAATAAGATCTACGGCGTCACGGCCGAAGCGAAGTGGGATTTCGGTCCGGTGAACCTGACGTATCTCGGTTCCTACCGCATCTTCGACCAGGACCAGCGCAGCACTTACGTCAACTACAACGCGAACCGCTACGCCGAGCAGTACCAGTACACCAAGAACAAGTCGAATTCGCAGGAACTGCGCCTCGCCACTTCCGGCGACGGACCGCTGACGGCAGTTGCGGGCCTTTACTACTTCAAGGAGAAGTCCGACTACGCGGACACGGTTCTGCATGGCTATGCGGGCTTCCCGCTCTACACCTTCCAGCAGGGGCCGGTCGAAGCGGAATCGAAGGCGGCCTTCGGCCAGGCGACTTACGAGGTGGTCAAGGGGCTGCGCCTGACCGGCGGCCTGCGCTATTCGCACGATCAGAAATCGCGCCTAGGTGCGACGATCTACGATCGCAGTTCCTCGGTCATCGGCGCGGACACCAATGTCCTCTCGTCGATCAACGATGCCGCGCGCACGGACTCCAAGCTGACCTGGAAGGCCGGCGCGGAATACGATGTCACGCCGGACATCCTGACGTACGGCACCGTATCGACCGGCTACAAGGCCGGCGGCTTCAACGACGGCTGCGCGGCCGGTTCGCCGGGCTGCACCAGCCCGGTGGTCAACCTGTACTACAACCCGGAAGAACTGACCGCCTACGAGGTCGGCGTGAAGGGCAAGGCTCTGAACCGCATGATCACGTTCAGCCTCGCGGGCTTTTATTATGACTACACCAACATGCAGCTGAGTTCGCCGGGCCTGATCGGCCTGACGACGCTCAATGCCGGCAAGGCGACGATCAAGGGCATCGAGACGCAGTTCACACTGACCCCGACCTCGCAGGATCGCGTCGATCTGTCGATCAACTACCTCGATGGGCACTATACGGAGTATCGTCCCACCACGACGGTCGATTTCGCCGGGCGTCCGCTCGACAACTCGCCCAACTGGGTGGTGACGGCGGGCTACACGCACACGTTCCCGCTCGGCAACGGTGGCGACATTGCGGCGCATGTCGATACGATGATCAGCGATGACTACTATGTCACCTATTTCGGCAATGGAACGCAGTTCCGTAACCCGAGCTATATGAAGAGCAACGCGAACATCGCGTACAATGCGCCCGATGATGCGTACTATATCAGCGCTTTCATCAAGAACATCGAGAACTCGGTGCAGTTCTCGGGCTATGGCGCGGGCCGTGTCTATGTCTCGCAGCCGCGGGTCTACGGTGTTCGGGCAGGCATGAAGTTCTGACCGAACGACGGCGCCCGGAGCATTCTCCACCCAACCCGGGCGCCGTCACGCCTTTGCAGACCAGAGAGTACCCAACCGTCATGCTCAACCGGCGTCATTGTCTGATCGCGATCGGCAAAGCCGCATTTGCGGCGGGGTTGCCTCTGCCTGCCATGGCGGCTCCCCCGCATTTCTTCGGGACTGGCGGGGCAAAGCTCGGTCTCCAGTTGTTCATGCTGGACGCACAGGTCGGGACCGATCTCGAAGGTACGCTGAGGGCCGTGGCGAGCATGGGTTACCGCGAAGTGGAGATAGCAAATCTCTATGGCCGCTCGGGCGGTACGATCGCGGCGATGCTGCGGGCCGCGGGCCTTTCGTGCCCCAGCATCCACGTGCAGGGGCGCAGTCGCGGCGACGATGCTCCCAGCTTCGACGGTCCGCTCGGCGCTCTGGTTGGCGATGCGCAGGCCATCGGCGCCCGTACCTTGACGCTGGCCTCGTTTCGATTTCCCGACGACGCTCCGGCGAGGCTCCCTGACGAGCGTTTGCGTCGATACGTGGCACGCATCGGCAACCTGATGGATGCTGATGCGTGGCGCCGCAATGCCGACTTCCTCAACCGGACCGGCGCGATGCTCGTACGCGAGGGCTTGCGCATCGGCTATCACAACCACAACGCCGAATTCGCGCCGCTGCGCGAAGGCGGTTGCGGGATGGACATCCTGCTGGGCGAAACCGATCCGGCCTGCGTCGATTTCGAACTGGACGTGGGATGGGTCGCGGCGGCCGCGCGTGACCCGATAGCGTTGCTGCGCGCGCATCCGGGGCGTTTCACCCAGCTTCATGTCAAGGACGTGGCCGCCGCCGCCGCCCCCGATTATGCCTTCGTTCAGAAGTCCGCGCCGCTCGGCCATGGTGTGCTGGACTGGCAAGCGATCCTGCCTGTCGCCCGAAAGGCAGGCGCTACGCATTATTTCTTCGAACAAGATCCACCGTACGATGAAGATCCCGCCGGAATCGCGGCGCGTGCCCATTCGTATCTGGCTGCCTTGCCGGCCTGACGCCAAGTCATCATTCCATAGGAAGATCCCGATGCCCATGACCTCCAGATCCCGATCGCCGCGCCGCGCCGCCGCGTTGCTGCTCGCCTCGGCGCTCGCAAGCCCGATCGGGATCATGCCTGCGGCGGCCCAGACCGTCGCCGCGACTGCCGCCCCTTCGGAGCAGGAGATCGCCGCGCGGGTGAAAAGTCTGCTGGGCGAACTGACGCTGGAGGAGAAAGTGTCGCTTCTCGCTGGTGGATCGCGCATTGCGACCGCCGCGGTGCCGCGTCTGGGCATTCCGGCCGTGCGCATGGCCGATGGCCCCAATGGTATCCGCGCCAACGAAACATACAAAGCCACCTCGTTCCCGGCCAGTTCCGCGATGGCGGCTACCTGGAACCCCGCGATGGCAAGCCGGGTGGGTGAAGCCATCGGAGAGGAAGCTCGCGCGCTCGACTATTCGATCGTCCAGGGCCCCGGCCTCAACATCCAGCGCGTGCCGGTGGGTGGTCGCAACTTCGAGTATTATTCCGAGGACCCCTACCTCAGCGGCCGCATGGCGGTGGGCTGGGTCAAGGGCCTCCAGTCCACCGGCGTCATGGCCACCGCCAAGCATTTGGCGGTGAACAACCAAGAAACCGATCGCCAGACCGTCAACGTCATCGTCTCGCAGCGCGCGCTGCGCGAGGTCTATCTCCCCGGCTTCGAGGCGGTGGTGAAGGAAACCGACCCGGGGCTGGTGATGGCGGCCTACAACAAGGTCAACGGCTTCTATTCGACCGAGAACAAGTGGCTCCTGCGCGATGTCCTCAAGGGCGACTGGCACTATCCGGGCGTCGTCATCTCGGACTGGGGCGCAACCCATTCCACCGCGCCTGCCATCAATGCCGGACTGGACTTCGAGATGCCCGCGCCGGCCAAGTTCTTCGGCAAGGACATGGCCGCGGCGGTGCGGCGCGGTGACGTGTCCCTGGCGACGCTCGACGATTCGGTGTCGCGCATGTTGCGCCTGATCATTCGCTCGGGCCGGATGGACGGCTGGACACTGCGGCCGCAGGACAAGGTGGATAGCGCAGAACACCGCGCCACCTCGCTGGCGGCGGCCGAGCAGGCGATTACCCTCCTCAAGAACGACGGCAATGCGTTGCCGCTCGATCCGGCGAAGATCCGGCGGATCGCGGTGATCGGCCCGAACGCGGACGCGCGCATGATCCAGGGCGGCGGCAGTTCCGAAGTCACCGCCATCCGCGTCACCACGCCGCTGGAAGGGCTGAGGGCGGCGCTGCCCAAGACCCGGATCGATCACGCCATCGGCGTCACCAACGATCGCTTCGCGGCGATGGCCGACCCGCGCATGTTCTCGACCACCGCCGACCGCCACGAACAGGGGTTGACGCAGAAGCTGTGGACCAGCGGCAGCATGGACGGCGCCCCGGTGCGCACGATGACCGACGATGTCTTCATGCGTTTCTACTTCGGCCCGGAACTGTCGGAGGACGCCGGGAACAAGGTCGTCATGCAGTGGACGGGCTACTTCTGGCCGCCCACCACCGGCGACTATGATTTCAGCATGATCGACCGGGGCAACACCAGCGTGTGGGTGGACGGCAAGCCGGTCATCGCGCCGTCGCAGCCCAACTCGCCCTCGCCGCTGTTCGGCGGCTTCGGCTGGCGGGA
Source organism: Novosphingobium sp. 11B (assembly GCF_054589055.1). Classification (NCBI taxonomy): domain Bacteria; kingdom Pseudomonadati; phylum Pseudomonadota; class Alphaproteobacteria; order Sphingomonadales; family Sphingomonadaceae; genus Novosphingobium; species Novosphingobium sp. 11B. The sequence goes on from NZ_BAAILP010000126.1 coordinate 12,053, forward strand.
GCGGCGGACCAGCGTGCATCTGGAGGCCGGCCGCGCCTATCCGTTCCGCATGGACTTCATGCCCGCGCGGCACTGGAACCTGGCCTATCGCTTGGGCATCCAGCAGCCGGTCGGCTCCATCGCGCAGGCGGTCGAGGCGGCGAAGGGCGCGGATGCGGCGATCGTGTTCGTCGGCAGCTCGGTGACCTCTGAAAGCGAGGAGGCCGATCGTCCCAACCTGAAGCTCTACGGCGAGCAGGACAAGCTGGTCGAAGCGGTCGCGGCCGCGAACCCGCGCACCATCGTCGTGCTCAACACCGGCGGGCCGGTCGAGATGCCGTGGAAGGACAAGGTCTCGGCCATTGTCGAGGGCTGGTTCCTGGGCGGCGAGGTCGGCAACGCAGAAGCGAACGTGCTGACCGGCCGCACCAACCCATCGGGGAAACTGCCAGTCACGTTCCCCAAGCGGATCGAGGACAACCCGACCTTCGCCACTTTCCCGGGCAAGAACCTCGAAGCGCATTACAGCGAGGACCTGCTGGTCGGCTATCGCTGGTACGACGAGAAGGCGATCGAGCCGCTGTTCCCCTTCGGCCACGGCCTGTCCTACACCAGTTTCGCCTATGGCGGCATGAAGCTGGCCAAGGCAGACAAGGGCTGGCGGGTCAGCTTCACCGTGCGCAACACGGGCAAGGTTGCGGGCGCGGAAATCGCGCAGCTCTACCTCGCGTTCCCGCAGGCCGCCGGCGAGCCGCAGCGCCAGCTGAAGCGCTTCGAGCGCGTCGAGCTGAAGCCCCGCCAGACCCAGCGCATCTCGTTCGATCTGACGGACGCCGACTTGCGGATATGGGATACTGCGGCGAACGACTGGAAGGTCGAGAACGGGACCTACAAGGCCTTCGTCGGCGGATCGTCGCGCGTGCTGCCGCTTTCGGTGCAGTGGACGCGTTGAGCGTGGCAGCCCTCGCGCAGGTTCGCAGCATCGCCGCCGCGCTCATCGATGCGCGGCGGCGGCAGGTAGCCCTGCCGCTGTTTCCGGAGGCCGTGCCGGACAC
>NZ_BAAILP010000126.1:13242-37733 GCF_054589055.1 Novosphingobium sp. 11B
GCGGGCTGGAAAGTCGGTCGCCTCGACGCCCGCTTGAGCGAACGCTACGGCGTCGATCGCTTCATAGGGCCGGTGTTCGCGCGCGATGTCGTCCATGTCGAGGATGGCCGAACGAGCGTGTTTCGTCTGATCCCGGATGGAAGCGGCGCGTTCGAGGCAGAACTGGTGGCCTTCGCCAGCGCCGACCAGCCACCGCACGTCGCGGCGTGGACGCGCGCGGGCGCGGCGGAACTCGTCGGTGCCATTCACATCGGCATCGAACTCGCGGGCAGTCCCGTAACTGGGATCGGGGCGTTGCCCACCACGGCGTCGATCGCCGCCTTCGGCAACAACGCGGGGCAGATCGTCGGGCCGCTCACGACGCTGATGCCCGGTCCGATGCTCGACGATGTTACCGTGACCAGTTCGGTGGACGGCAGCGAGGTCAGGACCGCCGAAGCCTCGGCGCTGCCCGGAGGTCCGATGGCTGCCATGGCTTTTGCCCTCGAGCAGTTGCACGCATTCGGCATGCCGCTTCGCAAGGGGCAGTTCGTATCGACAGGGGCCGTGACCGGCGTGCACGAGGTCGCGGCAGGGCAATGCTGGGAAGCGACGTTCCATGGGCACGGACGTCTCGTTTGCCGGGTCCATGCGCAAGATCGTTCCGATATGGACGTCTAGAACGCGATCACTGTGCCTTGCATGGATAATCCGACCTGACGTCATCGCGTTCTGGTCGCTTGCGGCAATATCCGGGCAACGGCGCTGCCGTTCAGACCGCTCGGCATCACATGGTTTTGCGGTGTCAATGCCGCGATCGTAGCGCCCCTGTCACATCGAGCCGATAGGCGGCGCGAATGCCTGTCTTCTCTCCCTCCCGGATGCAGTGGATCGCGCGGGAGATCATCCCGCACGAACCGGACTTGCGCCGCTGGCTCGCCACGCGTCTGCCGCCTTCGGATGTCGATGACGTGGTCCAGGAATCTTATGCAATTCTCGCCGGTATGCAGGCCGTCGATCATATCGCGGCGCCGCGCAACTATCTGTTCACCGTAGCGAAATCGGTGATGCTCAAGAGCTTGCGCAAGGGCCGTGTCGTCGAGATGGATCGGTTCGCGGAAGCCGAAAGCCTTCAGGTTCCTTGCGATCGCCCTGGCCCCGAGGTGGTGGTGGCCGATCGTCAGGAACTGAAGCGGCTCGGCGCCATGATCGAGCAACTGCCGCTCAAGTGCCGGCAGGCCTTCGTGCTGCGAAAGTTGCATGGTCTGTCGCAGCGGCAGGTTGCTGCGGAGATGGGCATTTCCGAAAATACCGTGGAAAAACATATGGCAAAGGCGATCATATTGCTCTCCGGAGCGATTGGACGTGGCGGAAACCGGCGATTGGCGACATCATTGGGAGATGATCGAATCGCGGACCCGGCATGGGGAGAGGTCGTTGGTGGCTCCTCCTCCGAACGCCATTGATGAAATTGCTGCGGCTTGGGTGGCCAGGATCGACCGGGCTCCGCTGAGCCCGGATGATCAACATGCTCTCGATACATGGATGGCGGCAAGCCCCCGCCACGCCGGGGCACTGGCGCGTGCGAGCGCGATGAATCTCTATCTGGACAAGGCCGCCGCGCTGGGACCTGCGTTCGATCCCGACCGGGGCCGGACATGGCGGATGCCGTCGTTCGGCATGGATCGACGGCAGATGCTGATCGGCGGCAGCACGATGGCGCTGGCCGTGGTGGGTACGGGTCTTTCCTATGCCGTGCTCACGCAGAAAAGCCGGGTGTCCACCGGCAAGGGCGTGATCCAGCGGCACCCGCTCGCCGACGGATCCTCGATGACCCTCAACACCGCGACAGAGGTGGCCGTGGCTTTCGACAGCGCCGTGCGCAAGGTCGAACTGCTGGACGGCGAAGCGCGCTTCGACGTCATCAAGGATGCCGCTCGTCCTTTCCTGGTGCTGGCGGGCGATGTCACCGTCCGGGCGATCGGCACCAGCTTTTCCGTCTGGCGCAATTCCGGATCGGGTACTCGCGTGGTGGTGTCCGAAGGGATCGTCGAGGTCGTTAGCGCCGGCAAGATGCTTGCGAACCGCCTGACGGCCGGGCGGATGCTCCATCTGGATGATGGCGGCGCGATCGTCGAAAAGGCGCTTTCGCCTTATGCGCTGGAACAGGTTTCGGCATGGACCTCGGGCATGGTCGACATGAACGGCCTCTCCCTGCGCGAGGCGGCGCAGGAGTTCGGCCGCTATTCCGAAACCCGGATAGAGTTGCAGGATGCCGCCGTGGCGAACTTGCGCGTTTCAGGGGTCTATTCGATCAACAATCCGGTCGGCTTCGCCCGCGACGCCGCGCTCAGCCTGGGGCTGGAAGCGGTGTCCGGCGATGGTTCGGTGCTGATCCGGCGGAAGTGAACCGGGGCCGTTGATGATTTTCTCCGGGGTGGATGGCGGGAAGCGATTTCCCTGAACTCTTCTTCACGTGGGCAGCAGATCGCTGCGCGTGAAGGGGACAGTTCATGACATCGAAGTCCTGGTTGGCGGCGGGGATCGGTATCGCCGCGCTGACCATCGCCATGCCTGCGCTTGCGCAAGTAAGAAACTTCAACATCCCGGCACAGGACCTGGGCACGGCTCTGTCGCGCTTGGCCCATCAGGCCGATATCCAGATCGTCGCGCCGGACGCGGTGACCCGCCGCTTCCGCAGCCATGCGGTGCAGGGGCAGATGGGAACCCGCGCGGCGATCGCCCGCATGATCGAGGGCAGCGGCCTGGTGGTGGCCTCGGACAGCGGCAGCGTCGTCGTGCTCGCGGCGGGAAACGGCGGAGAGGCGGCTTCCGGCCCGAAGGCTGAGAGCGTCGAGCCCGAAGCCGCGGAAATCGTCGTTACCGGCGCGCACCCCATCGCCGAATCCGAGGCTGCGGCGCTAGCCCGCCAGCGCGCATCGGATTCGCTGGTCAGCGTCGTGGCATCGGACTCGGTCGGCCGCATGCCGGACCAGAACATGGCGCAGGCACTCGGCCGCATTCCCGGCGTCGCCATCCAGCGCGATCAGGGCCGCGCCCGCTATCTCAACTTGCGCGGTGCACCGAAGAACTGGACGACGGTGTCGTTCGACGGGATCAACGTGATCAGCCCCGGTGGACGCCAGACGCTGTTCGACACCATTCCTGCGGCGATCGCCTCGCAGGTGGTCGTGCGCAAGGCCGTCACCCCGGATATGACCGGCGAAACCGTCGCGGGCAATATCGACATCGTGACCCGCTCGGGCTTCGATTTCCCCGGCCTGCACGTCGCAGGCAAGCTGGGCGGCGGCGTCCAGCGGATCGGCAGCAAGGGTGAGGTGGACACGTCACTCACGGTGTCGGATCGCTTTCAGACCGGCGTGGGCGAGATCGCGGTAGTGCTGTCCGGCACGTACTATCACCGCAGTTTCCTAGTCGACAACTTCGAGAATACCTGGGCGCAGGTGGCCCGCGATACCCGCCCGGGTTCGCAGGACCGGTATTGGGCGGCGACCAGCACGAACAAGTTCTATCGCTTCACCAATACCAACTGGTCCGGCAGCGGCCGGGTCGACTGGCGCATCAACGATCGTCACCGGCTGTTCGCCTCCGCCGTCTACACCGCGCTGACGGAGAACGAGGCGCGCGACCGCTTCGTCTTCAACATGGCCGAACAGCAAAGCCGCCTGCCGACCGGGACTACGGCCTGCGCCGTTATCGCCCCGCCTGCTGCGGGCACCACCGGCTATGCCGACATCTGCACTGGCAATACGCCGCAGGCCGGAACTGTCTACGGCGTCCCGCTGACCATTGGCATTTCGTACAAGGATTTCCTGCAGAGCGTCAGCACCAACACCCTGGGCGGCGACCACGAGATCGGCGACTGGAACGTGCAGTGGCGGGCCAACTATACCCGTGCGCTCGACGATCGCAGCATTCCGAACACGATGACGTATGCGACGCCCGCCTTCGGCACCAACGGCGCGGGCGCGGGCAGCCGCGTGACCGTGGGCTACGATTATTCCAACCCCTTGCTGTCGCGCCTGTCGCTGTACACCACCCAGCGCTCGACGAGCGGTGTCCTGTCGCAGGGCGGGGCGGTGTCCGACGTCAGCGCCTATCCGCTCACGCTGACGGGCCTGTCGGGCCTGAAGGCGAAGGACGTGACCGACGCTTACACCGGAAAGCTCGTCCTCTCGCGCAATCTGTCGCTGCTAGGCCACGAGAGCGTGCTGACGTTCGGCGGGCAATACGATCGCCGTACCAAGATCGCCCGCGAACGTAGCCTCAAGCTGTCCACGGCGCAGGCGGCCGCAGCCGGGATAACCACCGATTACGCCTCGGAGCTGACCGACAGCATGCATGACGGTGGCCTGTCGGTCGGCTATCAGGCGCGGTATTTCGACCTCGACACCCTGCTTGCGAATCTGGCGAAAGCGGAAGCGGCGGGCGATTATGCGCCGAATACCGCCAACTATTACCGGGTCAGCGAAGAGGTTCTCGCGGGCTTCGCCATGCTCAAGACGACGTTCGACTGGGGCAATGTGGTCGCGGGTGCGCGGGTGGAGAAGGTCAGCAACGAGGGCCGCGCATTCGTGACGCTGGCGGGAGTGTCCACCCCTATCCTCGCGGGTAACGACCGAACGCTGGTATTCCCCAGCCTGCACGCCAACGTGAACCTGGATTCCAGCAAGGTGCTGCGCCTTTCGCTCAACACCGGCGCGGCGCGTCCCGATTACTCGATCCTGCGTCCGAACTTCACCTATAGCGACACCGGCCAGACGGTTTCGGGCGGAAACCCGCAGGCCCGCCCGGAGCGCGCGAAGGGGGTGGACCTGTACTTCGAATGGTACACCAGGCCGCAAGGTTTCATCAGCCTCGGCGGTTTTTACAAGAAGCTCGACGGCGTCCTGTTCTCCGCGACCGGCATCTTCAACAGCACCGCGCTCAACAGCGGCGGCGTCGATCGTTCGGGCTACGTCTATTCGACGACACTCAACGGCGGCAGCGGCGAACTCTACGGCATCGAAGGCGTGTTCCAGCAGCAGCTGGAGCCTTACACGCAGGCGCTGGGACTGCCCGACTGGATGGGCGGCTTCGGCGTGCAGGCCAATGTCACCGTCAATCGCGGCAAGGCGAATACGCCCGACGGTCGCTCGGTGCAGTTCCCGGGCGCCTCCAAGCTGATCTACAACGTGGGCGGCTACTACGAGATGTCGGGTGTCTCGCTCCGCCTGAACTACCAGTACCGCTCGCCATGGGTCGATGCGATCGCCAGCGCCGCCGAAGGGGGAGACCTCTATTTCGCCGCGGACCGGCAACTCGACTTTTCGAGCCGTTACGCGATCAACGACCGCCTCGAAGTGTACTTCGATGTCGCCAACATCCTGAACGCCCCGCTGAGGCGTTACGCCGGCGATGCATCGCGGCCGGTCGAATTCGCCCGGTACGGCCAGCGTTACGAAGGCGGCTTCCGCTTCAACTTCTGACCGGGGGTGAACGCAACCCGCCGGACGCTTTTCAAGATATCACATTATCTCAGGAGACTACCCATGACGATGCATTGGTTCCATGCCGCCCTTCCGATGGCGGCCGTGCTGGCAACGGCGGCATCCGCGCAGGAGACGCGCAACCCCGAGGTCTCCGGTCCTTTCGTGACTTCGCCTGTCATGCTCAACACCAGTTCGGCCTCGGTCACCGTATCGTGGCTGGAAAAGGGCGCCGACGTGACCGTGCGGCAGGGTGCGGAGGTGCAGTCCAGCTTCCCCGTCGAGGTGCGCAAGACCACGTTCACGCACCTCAAGCCGGGCACCGTCTATACTTATGACGCCGGGCCGGCCGGCAAGGGCAAGTTCAAGACACCGCCGCTAGTCGGCCAGCCGTTTGAATTCCTGATGTATGCGGAATCGCGCAACGGCAACGTGTCCAATACGATCGAGCAGCAGGACAAGACCAATGGCGACGACATCCATTCGCAAATGATCGCGACGATGTCGAAGGAGGATCCCGATTTCGTGATGCATCTGGGCGATGCCATCCAGACCGGCCCGGACCAGCAGGAGTGGTTCGACTTCTTCCGCATCACCGCGCCGCTCATGCGCAAGACCAACGTTGCACTCGTCTACGGTAACCACGAGGCGAATGCCCCGCTGGTCCACGACATGTTCAACCAGCCCAAGACCTACTATTCTTTCAACTGGGGCACATCGCATTTCATCGTGCTCGACAGCGAGTACGACCGGGTGCGGCTGGCCCAGGCGGGCAAATCGACGGAGAGCGAGCAGGAGAAGCTCTGGCAGGAGGAACTGACCTGGTTCAAGGAAGATCTGGAGGCCAACAAGGGCGCCGACAACATCTTCGTCGCGTTCCATCTGCCGGTCCATACGGCTACTGCGTACAAGCGCCGCGACCGCAGTTTCCGCATCCAGCGTGAATGGGTGCCGCTGATCGAGAAGTACAACGCGATCGTGCTCAACGGTCACGAGCACAACTACCAGCGGGCTCAGGCCAACGGCATTCACTATTTCGTGACCGGCAGCGCAGGGGCGTCGCTGGAGAAGGTGGACTGGCCCGAGCCGGGCATCACCAAGAAGGCGCTTGCGGCTTTCGCCTACACCAAGTTCCGCGTCGACGGGAAGCACGTGACGATGGAAGCGTTCGATGTGCATGGCAAGAAGATCGACGAGGAAAACGTCCGTTAAGGCGGTTCGTCGGCCATTCTTGTCGCGATGGCGGTCGAGGCGAGACTGCCTGCCGTCACGAACGAACCCCGGGGCTGCGTCAAGCCGCCCCGGGGCCGTACAGGCGAAGCGAGGGCATCGGCCCGTCAGAAGACCATCGAGAATACCGCATAGAGGCCGCCCGCCAGCAGGATCGAGCAAGGCAGCGTCAGCACCCACGCCATCAGCAGGTTGCGCACGGTGCTCATTTGCAGGCCCGACCGGTTGGCGGCCATGGTTCCTGCCACGCCCGAGGACAGCACATGCGTGGTCGATACCGGCAGGCCGAGATGGTCGGCCGCGAAGATCGTACCCATCGCCACCAGTTCGGCCGAAGCCCCCTGCGCATAAGTGAGGTGCGACTTGCCGATCTTCTCGCCCACCGTCACGACGATACGCTTCCAGCCGACCATGGTGCCAAGCCCCAGCGCGAAGGCCACTGCCACCTTGACCCAGGTGGGGATGAAGCGGGTGCCCGCATCGAGCGACTTCTTGAAGCCGTTCACCGCCTCGATCCGCGTGTCGTCGAGGTTTGCGGTGTCATCCTTGGCAAGCCGCTTGATGGCTTCGGACGCGAGATACATGTCGTTGCGCACGTTCTCGGTCGCGGCGGCGGGGACCTTGGCGAGCGAGCCGTATTCGTCGACCTGGCGATCGATGTCCTTCACCAGCGAAGCGATCGCGGGCGTGGTCTCGGGCTTGTAGGTCTTGTCGGCGATATAGGAGGTGACGGCACGGCGCGCTTCGGCGGGGCGCATGGTCGGCGTCGTGCCGCCGCCGAGCGCGGCATAGGCCCTGTCGGCGCCGACGTGGAATTCCTGCGTGTAGCTTTCCGGCACGGCGCGGTTCAGCGCATAGGCGGTGGGCACGGTGCCGATCAGGATCAGCATGATCAGGCCCATGCCCTTCTGTCCGTCGTTCGAGCCGTGGGCGAAGCTGACGCCGGTGCAGGTGAAGATCAGCAGCACGCGGATCCACAGCGGCGGCGGGGTATCGCCCTTGGGTTCCTGGTAGAGCGCCTCGTTGCGGACCAGCACCTTCATCGCCAGGAACAGCAGCGCGGCCAGCCCGAAGCCGACCAGCGGCGAGACCAGCAGCGCCTGGCCGATCTCGGTCGCCTTGCTCCAGTCCACGCCCGCGGTGCCGCTCTTGCCGTGCAACATCGCGTTGGCGACGCCGACGCCGATGATCGAGCCGATCAGCGTGTGCGAACTGGAAGAGGGAATGCCCAGCCACCAGGTGGCGAGGTTCCATAGGATCGCCGCGATCAGCAGCGCGAAGACCATCGCGAAGCCCGCGCTGGAGCCGACTTGCAGGATCAGCTCGACCGGCAGCAGCGAGACGATCCCGAAAGCCACCGCGCCGGTGGACAGCAGGACGCCGAGGAAATTGAAGAACCCGGACCACACCACCGCGACATTGGCGGGCATGGCATTGGTGTAGATCACCGTGGCGACTGCATTGGCGGTATCGTGAAACCCGTTCACGAACTCGAAGCCCAGCGCGATGAGCAGCGCCAAGAAGAGCAGCAGGAACGGCAGCAGCGCGATGGCGGCCATGCCCGAGGCGCTGGCGTCGGCATAGACGCTGTAGGCGACATAGACGATCGCCGCCAGGATCGCCGCGCCAAAGCCCAGTTGTCCGGCGATTCCCAGGCCCTTTTCCATATCGGGGCGGGCATGGGTGTGGGCCGTTACAGTCGCGTTCACGTCAAGCTATCTCCTGGCAGGATAGCTATTTGGTTAAGACCCCCGCATGACAGCGGTGTTGCAGTGGCGCGGGCGTCGCTGGTCCGGCATCAGATAAAATCCAAGGTCTGATACCGGACCCGAAGATCAGTCGGTGGGCTTGGCCAGTCGCTCGCGCGTGATCTTTTCGAACGTCGCCAGATCGCACAGGGCCTTGCGTGAGCCGCAGCCCGGGATTTGCAGGTAGCTGCGGCTGGGCGGCGCGGCCCGGGTCAGCGGGCTCAGCGCACGCAACTGGTCCATCGACTGCGCCTGCTGGAACGCGCGGACGAAGCGCCGGCCGGCCCGGTCGCGCACAAGCTCGAAACCGATGGCGCCGCCGGGCGCGATGTCGTCGCGCGGGTAGTCGGCCATGGTCCAGTGCATGTCGTAGAACCCGCCGAGTGCTGCGATGTTGGTGTCGTGCCCGAACAGCAGCGTCAGGCGCCCGCCCGTGCCCGACAGGGCATCGACGATACGCGTGACGATCGGGGCGGCAAGGCGCTGGGCGACATAGGCGGGGCGGGTCTCGTACTGGAACTTGACCGGGTGGAAGCGCAGGATGGCGCGGATGTCCGCCTTGCTCGCGCGGCCCCAGCCGACCTGCTCCATCGGCATGCCTTCCAGGTACTGGAGCAGGATCGTCTGTCCGGCCGTCGAACCGAAGGAGAGGCCGCCCTTGAGGTCGGGCTTGTCCCCCGGCGTCGCCTTGAGCGTGGAGGCGGTATCGACCGGCACGCCGACGATGCGCTGCAGGGTAGCGAAGTCACCCTTGCGTGCGGCGATGACGCCTTCCAGTCCGCCGGACGGGAACTGCGCCTGCGACGCCGCCAGCGCGCGATCACCGTCGAGCGCGGTCGCCGCGGAGTCGGGGTGGAACTGGTCCTCCTCGTCTTCGTTCGCCGGGTGATCCAGAGTGACTTTGCAGCCGGCTTGCAGCGTCTCGACGAAGGCGAGGCCGGTCTTGATCGCGCGTGAACTGCCGCTGGCCCAGGCGCTGATCGCGCCGCCATCGGCGCATCCGGTTGCCGGAAGCAGCCCCTGCCGCGTCAGCAGATCGCGGTCGTAGGCGGCTAGGCGGCGGATGCCCTCGGCGCCGTGGGGCGTCAGGTCTCCGGCTTCGGTGGACCAGCTGGGCCAGGCATCCCTGGTCGTGCCTGCGGGCGTGGCCGGAAACTTGGTCGAGGGGCGCACGCCGTGGCGCATCAGCATGACGACGCGCTCCACCGTCATCTGCGGCTGCTCCGGCGCCGAGCGGGCAGGGCCGGAAAGTGCCAGCCCGGCGGCGGCAAGCATGGCGCCGATAGGGCGCAAGTGCGGCGTGTAGTTCGTCATGTGAAAGTTCCCTTGAGTGGCCGGGCTGCGGGTATGCGGGCTTTGTGACGGTTCGGAGACGGTCCTCGGTCATCGAGGTATCGGTGCCGTCTTTGATCGGCCCGGGATCGGCATAACAGGGGCTTCAATAGTCGATTCTTAAATTTCCCTAATGTTCGCGACTGTCACAGAAGCGCAAATCGGTCTGCCTAGTGCCCCGTCTCGACGATCCACGGTGATGGTGCGCCGCGACGAATTCGCGGTGTGCAAAGAAGTACATGGGGCAAAAATACGGCTGATCCCGCAGGTGCGGGCGAAGCCTTCATGAACGCGTGATTTTATTCAAATTCACAATTCATCGAATTGTGAAAAAGGGGGCTATTTGTCGTGTCCATTTTTCTGAACAATTCAAAGTGTCGTCTTCATCTGCGTGTCGCGATGGCGGCGGTCGTCGTGTCGGGTCTGTCGCTGACCTCTGCGGCCGCGCAGGCGCAGGCCGAGACTGCCGCGCGCGCGGAGGGACGCGTGACGGGCGTGGTGGTGAACGCATCGGGAGACTTCCTGCGCGGCGCCGAAGTGCGCATCGAAGGTTCGGATATCGTGGGCGTCACCGACAGCGACGGCCGTTTCACCCTGCAGCGCGTGCCGGCAGGCACCCAGCAGCTGAGCATCACCTACATCGGCTACGAGGCCGGTCACCAGTCGGTCGAGGCCGGTGTAGCCGACCTCCGCGTGGCGCTCAGGCCCCGCGCGGTGGATGCTGCGAACGACATCGTCGTGAGCGGCAGCCGCCCGATCGCCGAGTCCGAGGAAGCAGCGCTCCAGCTCAAACGTTCGTCCACTTCGCTGGTCGACGTCATCGCCGCCGACAGCGTCGGCCGCTTCCCCGACCAGAACATCGCCGCCGCCGTCAGCCGCCTGCCGGGCGTCAGCGTCGGACGCGACCAGGGCCAGGAGCGCTACATCAGCCTGCGCGGTTCTCCGGCCAGCTGGACCACGATGGCCTTCGACGGCGTCAACGTCATCAGCCCTGCCGGGCGCGAGACGCGCTTCGACACGATCCCGTCCTCGATCGCCAGCCAGACGATCATCCGCAAGGCCGTGACCGCCGACATGCCGGGTGAGACCGTGGCGGGCAACATCAACATCGTGACGCGCAGCCCGTTCGACTATCCCGGGCTCAAGGGCGCGCTTGACGCGGGTTACGGCTACAACGACCTGGGGCAGGGCAAGCAGTACAACGTCAGCGGCTTCCTGTCCGATCGCTTTGCCAACGACACCATCGGCGTGCTGATCGGCGCCTCGCGCTACGAACGCGACATGGTGACCGACAACTTCGAGAATTCCTGGGAAATCTCGCCCGAGGATCAGGAAGAGGGCGGCGAGGAGCGGATCTGGAATTCGAAGACGCAGAACAAGCTCTATCGCCTGACGCGCAGCAACACGTCGTTCTCGGGCCGTCTGGAATGGCGTCCGGACAGCGACAACAAGGTGTTCTTCTCGACCATCTACAGCCAGTTCCGCGATGACGAACTGCGCAACGCATGGGTCTTCGACCTCGATCAGGATGCCAAGAAGACCGGCAGCAGCACGGTCGGCAAGACCACCGGCTATGCCGACATCCGCACCGGCAACACGCCGATGCAGGGCACCCTCTACGGGGCCGAGATCGAGAGCACGCTGAACTCCAACTCCTCGCGCCAGAGCATCTTCACCAACACGCTCGCGGGCGAGCATGAGATGGACACGTGGAAGGTCAAGTGGCGCCTCAACTACACCCGCGCCGACGACCGCAGCAAGCCGCCGTTCGGCTCTTCGTGGAGCAGCCCCACCGACTTCACCAAGCGCCCGACGCTGGTGTACGACTTCACCGATCCGAACCTGTCGAAGGTCCAGCTGTACAATACGGTGCTCAATTCGGACGGCACTTACAGCGCCGGAGCATCGCGCCCCTACATCTCGCCGACGGAGCTGAACTTCCTGTCGATGACGCGCAATCGCCAACTCGATCGCACCAACGCCTATACGGCAAAGCTGGATATCGAGCACAACCTCGATCTGTTCGGCGCCGATACCGTGTTCCAGTTCGGCGGCGAATACGACAAGCGCATCAAGACCTCCACCCGCACCGTCGTCGAAGTGACCGCCGCGACGCTCGCCGCTGCCGGGCTGACCAGCCCGAAGCAGGCCGACATCAGCATCGACACGCCCTATAAGGGCAACCTGCCGATGGGCTACGGCTGGAAGTACTTCTCCAGCGACCTCGGCGAAGCGCTGTTCGACAAATATGTCGCCGCCGGGGCCTCGCAGATCCAGAAGAACACCAGCGAACAGAACAACTACCGCGTCTCCGAAGAAGTCATCGCCGGTTACGCCATGGGCACGACCTACTTCGACTGGGGCAACATCGTCTACGGCGCCCGCCTCGAGCATATCCGGAACACCGGCTCGGCGCTGTCGTCGATCGGCGGCGCCTGGACCCCGACGCGCGTGTCCAACAGCTTCACCTCGGTCTATCCCAGCATCCACATCAACTGGGACATCAACCGCGACATGAAGCTGCGCCTTTCGGGCAACACCGGCGCGGCCCGCCCGAACTATGACGAGATGCGCCCCAACTTCTCGTACAGCGACGTCGACCAGGTCGTCTCGGGCGGCAACCCCAAGGCCAAGCCCGAGCGCGCCAAGGGCGTGGACCTGTACTTCGAATGGTACATGCCCTCGCGCGGGTTCTTCTCGGTGGGCGCCTACTACAAGGACCTTCAGGACATCCTCTACGACGTCGAACTGCCGACGTTCGGATCGGACGTGCTGAACACGGCGGGCGTCGATCGCTCTGCCTATCGGTACTCGACCGTCGCGAACGGCGGCGGCGGCCACATCAAGGGGCTCGAGTTCGCCTTCTCGCAGCCGTTCGAGGGCCTTGCCCGCGCGGCCGGGCTGCCCGACTGGGCGCAAGGCTTCGGCGTTCAGGCCAACCTGACGCTCAACGACTCCAAGGCCACTACGCCGGATGGCCGCACCACCGACCTGCCGGGCGCCTCGCCGGTGATCTACAACATCTCGGGCTATTACGAGCGCTACGGCTTCTCCGCCCGGGTCAGCTACCAGTGGCAGAAGGCCTACCTGGACTCGCTGGGCAGCGGCGACATCATCGGCGATGCCTACTGGGCCAACGTCGCGCGGCTCGACGCCTCGGTGCGCTACTCGATCAACGAGAACGTCCAGCTCTATCTCGACGCCAACAACCTTACCAACGAGGCAGGCATCCGCTACCAGGGCGTCTATTCGCGCCCGATCGAACATGAACTGTTCGGCCGCCGCTACCTCGCGGGTGTGCGCGTCAACTTCTGAGCGTGACACGGGGAGGCGTCGGCAGGCGTCTCCCCGCCGCAGAGCGGACCAGCATGAGCAAGACCAAGACCATCCTTGTCGTCGAGGACGACCCGGCCACGGCCGACTTCCTCGCCTCCGGCCTCGAGCAGGAAGGCTACCGCGTCGATCGCGCGGCCGACGGCCCGTGCGGGCTGGAACGGGCGCAGGCGGGCGAGTTGGACGCGATCGTGCTCGACCGGATGCTTCCCGGGATTGATGGCCTGACCCTGCTGGAGACGCTGCGCGCGCAGGGCTGCGATACGCCGGTCATCATCCTCTCCGCCATCGGCTCCACGGACGAGCGGGTGCGCGGCCTGCGTGCCGGTTCGGACGACTATCTGGTCAAGCCTTTCGCCATGCCCGAACTGCTCGCCCGCCTGGAAGTGGTCCACCGCCGCCGCGCGGGCTCGCCCGCAGTAACGACCCGGCTGATTTGCGAGGACCTGACGCTGGACCTGCTCACCTCCCGCGCCGAGCGCGCCGGGCAGGTGCTCCTGTTGCAGCCGCGCGCGATCCAACTGCTCGAATTCCTGATGCGTAACCAGGGGCAGGTCGTCACCCGCTCGATGATCTTCCAGAAAGTGTGGAACTACGACTTCGATCCCGGCACCAATGTGATCGACGTCTATGTCAGCAACTTGCGCAAGGAAATCGACCGCCCCGGCCTCGTCCCCTTGCTGCGCACCGTGCGCGGCTCCGGCTACCGGCTGGGAGCGGCGCGGTGAACCTCGCCTCGCTCTTCCCCCGGCGCGGACGGCGTGCGCCCTGGCGATCGACTGCGGGCCGTTTCCTGCTGCTGTACATGGCGCTGTGCTTTGCGTGCACGGTCCCGGCGCTGCTCTACGTCTATTTCGAGACCGACCGCATCCTGCTGTCGAACTTCCAGCGCCCGCTGGAGCATGAGCAGGGGCATCTGCTCAGCCACTACAATCGGGGCGGCATTCCCAACCTGAGCAAGGCGGTCGCCGACCGGGCAGGGCCGGAATACAAGGACGACACCGCGATCCTGCTCGTCGATGCGCGGGGGCGCAAGCTGGCGGGCAATATCGTCGCCTGGCCCCGGGGCGTGCGCGCGCCTGCGCAGTGGCAGACCAGCCTGCTGCACCGGCTGGGCCGGGTGCGGGGGGAAGAATTCCTCGTCCTGACCACGCGCTATCCCACCGGCGAGCAGCTCCTGCTGGGGGGGCTGCTGGACAACCGCATCCAGATGCAGCTGGCGCTGCTGCGCGGCCTTGCCGGGGCTCTGGCACTGGCGATCCCGATCGGCCTGCTGGGCAGCATCGTTCTGGTGCGCGAGATGAACCGCATGGTCGAGACGATCTCCCGCGTCGGCGAGCATGTCGGCGCCGGAGACTTGCGCCGCCGCGCGGAAACCGACGGCAGCGGCGATCCGGTGGACCGCCTCAAGGCGTCCCTCAACGCCATGCTCGACCGGATCGAGGCACTGGTGGAGGAACACCGCACCCTGACCGACGCTCTGGCGCACGACTTGCGCTCCCCGCTGACCCGCATCCATATTCAGGTGACCGAGGCGCTGGCGGCATCGCCTGACCCGGCTTCGCACGCGCGGTTCGAGGCCATCGCCCACGAAGTCGGTATCGTGCTGCACATGCTGGAAAGCGCACTGGAGATCAGCCGCGCCGAAGCAGGGGTGGGGCGCGGCACGTTCGAGCGGTTCGACCTGGGCGCGATGCTGGCGGACCTTCGCGAGATATACCAGCCTCTGGCCTGCGCCGGCGGGGTGAAGATCACCGGCACTTGCGCGCCCGGCCTCGATGTCCATGGCAATCGCGCTCTTGTGGCGCGGGCTCTGGCAAACCTCATCGACAACGCGCTCAAGTACGGCGCCGAGGGCGGCGTGATCGTGCTGGAGGCCGAGGCCGTCGGCGCCGAAGTGCATATCTGCGTCGCCGACCGTGCGGGCGGCATCCCGGCCGCGCGGCGGGATGAAGCAATGCGCAAGTTCGGCCGCCTCGACGCCGCCCGCAGCACGCCGGGCACCGGCCTCGGCCTCAGCCTGGCGAGCGCGGTGGCCTCGCTCCACGGCGGGCGGCTCGAACTGGAGGACAACGATCCCGGCCTGCGCGCCCGCCTCGTCCTTTTGCGCCAGTCGGCGCCGTTACCCGATCAGCAAGGAGCTTGATAATGACCGCCTTTCAAAAGACCCGCCGCATTCTGGCAGGAGCCGCCGCGCTTCTGCTTTCCGGCACCGCAAGTCATGCCGTGGCGCAGGAAGCGCGCAATGTGATCCTGTTCATCGGCGATGCGGGCGGCCTGCCCACGCTCAATGCGGGCGGCATTCTCGCCAATGACAAGCCGCAGTCGCTGTTCATTCATTCGATGCCCTATGTAGGCTTGTCCGATACCTCGTCGCTCAACCAGTGGGTGACGGACTCCGGCGCGGGCATGACGGCGATCATGACCGGCCGCAAGACCAACAACGCCATGGTATCGGCCGTGCCTACGGGACAGGCCGGGGCGGTGGCATCGGTCAAGACCTTCCTCGAATATGCCGAGCAGCGCGGGCTTTCCACCGGGGTCATGACCAACATGAAGATCTGGGACGCGACCCCGGCCGCCACTTTTGCCCATGTCGGCGCGCGCAAGGACAAGGACGAGATCTTCCGTCAGATGCTGAAGCCCCGCTTCGGTGACGGCGTCGATATTCTGATCGGCAAGGGCCGGGCAGACGCCGCCGCCTCCTTCGCCAAGCAGCAGACCACGCCTGAGCAGGCCTTCGCCGCAGCCGGCTATCGCTACGGCGAGGACACTGCGATCGTGCGCGACGCAGCGCGCGCGGCGGTGCTGCGCGATGCCGACTTCGCGCCGATCCCGGCCGTGGAGGCGACGATTGCGCAGCTGGCGCGCAATCCCAAAGGTTACTTCCTGATGGTCGAGTGGGACATGCACACCGACGATCCGAAGAAGGGCCTCGGCCACGTCAGGGAGATGGACGAGATGATCCGCCGTATCAGCCAGATTGCCGGCAAGGATACGCTGTTCCTGTTCACCGCCGATCACAGCTTCGGCCTGCGCATGAGCGGCGGCACGCGCGGCGAGCCTCTGGCGGGGCAGTATGACGCCGAAGTCGCCAAACCGGGCGTCACCGATACCACGAACGACGTCATCAGCGTCCATGGCGGCCATACGGGAGAAGAAGTGATCGCCGCGGCCTCGGGCCCCGGCGCGGACAAGGTTCACGGGTTCTTCCCGAACACCCGGCTGTTCGACGTCATGCTTTCGGCGATGGGCTGGAAGCCGGAAAAGTAAAGCGGAGCTGGCGAAGGGGAGGTCGCCGCAGATGCAGGTGACCTCCCGTCCTACGGATGACCTTGTGACCCAGTTGCACTTCCGGCGGTTACAAAGGGTTTTCGGGGACCTTCATGCGTTCACGATGATGCCGCCGTTGGGATGCAGCACCTGCCCGCTGATGTAGCTGGCGTCCTCGCACGCGAGGAACAGAAAGGCGGGTGGGACTTCATTGGGTTGTCCGGTGCGTCCCATCGGGGTTCCCTCGCCGAAGTGCTCGAGCTTTTCAGGGCTGGCGCCGCCGCTGGGGTTCAGCGGCGTCCAGATCGGCCCCGGAGCCACGGCGTTCACGCGGATGCCCTGCTCGATGAGGTTTTCGGACAGCGAGCGGTTGAAGGCGGTGATCGTCCCCTTGGCCGAGTTGTAGTCCAGCAGTTCCTTGCTGCTCCGGACATCGTCATACTGGTGCAATTGACGATGGCGGAGCCCTTCGAAAGGTGCGGGCGCACTGCCTGCGCCAGGAAGAACATGCAGAAGATGTTGGTCTGGAACGTGCGCCGCAGCTGCTCTTGGGAAATGTCGGCTATGTCCTTGTCGGGATGTTGTTCGCCGGTATTGTTTACGAGGATGCGGCAGAGAAGCATGGGCTGGGCGCCGAACAGGCCACCTTGTTTGGCGCCGGCTATCCCGGGCTTGCGGACATCGTCACTGCCGTCCTGTGGTCGACGATGGCCGATCGTTTCCCGTCGATCGCCCGTCTCCTCCCGGAACACGCGCCGCGAGTGGACGCCCTGACGCAGCGCATGCAGGCCGTGCCGAGCCTTGCGCGGCTGGCCAGCGACAGCAGGGAGGTATACGGCGATGCCTATTGCGGCGGCCAAATCGAACGATCGTTGCGCGAAGTCGCCTGCTGACCGCCAGCCTGCCAACGGTCAGCCATTGCGGCCGGGCTTCACGGCAGCGCGTAGGCGATTACCTGATCTCCGATCGGCGTTTCCATGAAGTGATGACCGCCCGGAGCGATAACCAGATACTGCTTGCCATTGACCATGTAGGTCATCGGCGTGGCCTGGCCGCCGGCAGGCAATACGTCCTTCCACAGAACCTTGCCGGATTTCAGGTCGATGGCGCGAATCAGGTTGTCGGTCGCGGCGGCGACGAAGATCACGCCGCCTGCCGTCACCACCGAGCCGCCGTTGTTCGGCGTACCGATCGTCCAGGGCAGCATCGAGGGAATGCCGAAGGGACCATTGGTGCGCGCTTCGCCCAGCGGCTTGTCCCAGATCGTCTTGCCGGTCGCCATGTCGATGGCGCGGATGCCGCCATAGGGGGGCTGCTTGCACAGCATGCCCGTCAGCGGCAGGCGCCAGCCCGCGTTGACGTCGATGGCATAGGGCGTGTGCGCCTGCGGATCGCCAGCGCCTTCGGCCCCGCCGATCTCGCCGCGCGCCTGATCGCGCGGAGCCCAACCCTTGCGGTTGGCCTCGGCACGCGGCACGAGGCGGACGTAGTTGGGCATGTCGTTGTAGTTGGCGACGATCACGCCGCGGCGCGGATCGACCGCCACGCCGCCCCAGTCGGTGCCGCCGTTGTAGCCGGGATACTCGATCGAACGGCGGTCGCTTTCGGGAGGGGTGAAGAAGCCCTTGTAGCTCGCCTTGCGGAACTGGATGCGGCAGATCATCTGGTCGATCGGCGACATGCCCCACATGTCGCGCTCGGTCAGGTCTGGCTTGCGCAGGGTATGCCAAAGCGAGACGCGCTGCGTCGCCGCACGCTGGTCGGGCTCCACACCGCCGCCCGGCGCCTTGATCGAGCCCACCGGCGTCAGCGGCTGCCCGGTGCGGCGGTCGAGCACATAGATGTCACCCTGCTTGGACGGCAGCACCAGTGCGGGCTTGCCCTTGTAATCCACCAGGCTGGCCTGCGCGCCGAAGTCGTAGTCCCACACGTCGTCGCGCACGGCCTGGAATTTCCAGCGCGGCTTGCCGGTGGTCACGTCGAGCGCCACCAGCGAGGTCGCGAAATCGCGCTCCTGCGGGCGGCGCAGGCTGGAATAATAGTCCGCTGCCGCATTGCCCATCGGCAGGTAGACCAGGCCGAGCTGTTCGTCGCCGCTCGCGATCGTCCACATGTTGGGCGTGCCGCGCGCCCAGGTCTGGCCCTGTGGCGGATAGCCCTTCCAGTCCGGGTGCATCATGTCCCATGCCCAGCGCAGCTTGCCGGTTACGGCGTCGTAGCCCCTGATCACGCCCGAGGGCGCCCAGCGATCCTGCCCGTCGAGCACCTGATGGCCGGTTACGACGACGCCGCGCACAATGGTCGGCGGCGAGTTGATCGAGACGTAGCCCGGCGGCGTGTTGCCCATGCCGATCTTGGTATCGACCTCGCCATTGGTGCCGAAGGCGGCGCAGCGCGCGCCGGTACGGGCATCGATGGCGAACAGACGTGCATCGAGCGTGCCGTAGATGATCCGCTGCGCACAGGGCTGGTCGGCCGGTGTGCCGGGCACCACGAAGTAGCTCACGCCGCGGCAGGCAGCGGTGTAGGGGATGGCGTCGTCCGAGACCCTGGGGTCGAACTTCCAGCGCTGCTTGCCCGTTGCCGGATCGAGCGCGATCACCCTGTTCTTGGGCGTGCATACGTAGAGCGTGTCGCCGACCTTGAGGGGGGTGTTCTCGCCGCCGTACGTGCCCGCGATCTTTGCGGAAGAAGGCATGTCGCCGGTATGCGTGAGCCAGACGCGCTTGAGGTTCTTGACGTTATCCGGCGTGATCTGGCCGAGTGGCGAAAAGCGGCGTGCCGCATCGGTACCGCCGTAGGCGGGCCAGTCGTCCCCGACGGAGGCGAGCGAGGGGTCGCTCATCTCGAAGCGCAGGCCGGGCAGGCCTTGCGCGGGGCCGGTATCCGCCATGCTCCCGAAGATCATCGCGGAAACGGCCGTCAGCACCACAGCCGCTGCACTGGTGCCGAGCCCCAGCTTCCAGCGGTCCGGGCGAAAGGAGAGTGTCGGCATCACCAGCAGCGTCGCCACCAGCAGCACCAGCGGCGCGAAGATGCGCGGGACGAGCGCCCAGTTGTTGGCGCCCACTTCGGCAAAGGCCCAGATGACGGTCAGCACGAAGATCGCGCAATAGAGCCAGCCGCCAAGGATGTTGCGGCGGATCAGCAGGCCGCCCGAAGCGAGCATCGCGATACCGGTGAGGACATAATAAGCCGAGCCGCCCAGCAGCGCGAGCCAGATGCCGCCTGCCGCCAGTACAAGGCCGATCAGCGCCATGATGGAGCCCAGGACCAAAGGCGCAAAAGGCCGCGCCCTCGATTGCAGGCTTGCCGGTTCCATCATTCACACTCCAGAAATATTTGGGAACTTCGCTGTCGAGAATGGTCCGGGAACCCGTTTGTTCCTCGACCGGGTGCAGCTTGCAGGCTGCGTGTTTTATGGGCTTATGCGGTTCCCGCCGAACCGCGGGTCCGGAGCCGGGCACTTCAGTCCTTGTGCTCAGGAAGGCCCTTTCGTTTGGTCGCGGCGAAGTGCTCCAGTTGCGCTTCGCTCATCGTTGTTTCCATATCTTTGGAGGCTCCCTTGAGCTTCGATTTGGGGGTATCGCCGCGCTTGGCGGACAGGGCTGCCCCTGCGGCTTTCTGCTGAGCTTTGGAACGGGCAGGCATGCGTGCTCTCCATCATCGATCCATGTGCATGTATGTAAGGAAGGCGCTGCCGGTCGGGTTCCCGTTCGAACCTGCGAGCCGGTCCCGGCGCGATCATCCTCGACAATCGCAATGGGTTGCGCCGGGGATTGCACGGATTGACGAGGACTATCACCTCGTCGCCCGGATCGATCGTGGCCATGAAGGCCATGAAGGATGCCTGGGTCAGGCCGTTGGTGACGATGATCTGATCGGGAGAAACAGTCGTGCCGTTGTGGGGCTGCAGGCGTTCTGCAAGGGCAGAGCGCAGCTCCGGAATCCCTGAAAAATCGCTGTAGTGCACCTCTCTGTCGGCGGTAACGAGTTCTGCTTAACCCTGTCCCGGGTTCGCGGCGGGCCGGAACGAGAAACGCGGCGCTTCATCGGGCGGACCACCGTGTTCGAACAGCAGACGATCCACTAACGGACAGCGGGAGTCGATCCTGGAACGTCCGTTGTGAGGGCGCTGGTGACAACACGGACGTTTCGTAAGATCATGACCTCAATGGATTTGCAAACGATCTTCCGCGCGGTGCTGGCGCTGCTTTACGCGGTAGCTGGAGCGCTCCATCTGGCCGTGCCTGCGCCGTTCGTCGCGATCGTTCCAGGCTGGGTTCCCGCACCTGAAGCGGTTGTCATGTTGACCGGTATTGCGGAAATTGCCGGCGCTGCCGGTATAGGACAAGGATGGGTGCCTCGGCTTCGCGCTGCTGCGGCATGGGGACTTGCAGCCTATGCATTGTGCGTCTGGCCTGCGAACGTCCAGCATATGCTTCTCGATCTTGCAAGGCCCCGGCATGGACTGGGACTTGCCTATCACATACCACGCCTTGCCTTGCAGCCGGTACTCATCTGGTTGCCGTTGTGGGCGGCGAAAGTCACTGCTTGGCCGTTCCGGCCCCGCTGAGCCTTGCCATCCCGTTCCCGTGCACGCGTCAGGCGGGTCGGAACGTCAGCGCAGCCCCGTTCATGCAGTAGCGCAAACCGGTAGGCGGCGGTCCGTCGTCGAAGACGTGGCCCAGATGCCCGTCACAGCGCATGCAGCGCACCTCCTTGCGCACCATGCCCATCGAGCGGTCGGCGACGACCTTCACCGCGCCGGGGAAATGGTTCCAGAAACTGGGCCAGCCCGTACCGCTTTCGAACTTGGTGGTTGAGGAGAACAACGCGAGGTCGCAGCCCCCGCACAGAAAACGGCCCTTGCGATGCTCTTTCAGCAAAGCACTCGAATAGGGACGCTCGGTGCTTCCCTGGCGCAGTACCGCATAGGCCGGAGGGGATAGCCGCTTTCGCCATTCCGCGTCCGACAGCCTTAGGGGGGCATCCGGAGCGGCGACCGCTCGCCCGCCGATCAGGGCAGCGGTGCCTGCAGCGACCACCGACAAGGAGAAGCCGCGGCGGCTCATCGGGAAAACGTGCGGAATCATGGCTTTTGCATATCCTGTGGGTTGAGAGTGTGCCGATGTCGTGGTCAAAGCATCAGACCGGTATCGTATCAACGCTCCTGTGACGGACTGGCGCCTCGCCCGGAGACGAGGACGGGACTGCTTCGATAGAGCGCAGGAAACGTTGCCTTTAGTGCAGCGACCTTGGGCAGGTCGTTTCGGCGGATATAGGCCGAATCCGGATGCAAGGTCAGGTAGTCCTGATGATAGCCCTCGGCAGGGTAGAAACCCTTGAACGGTTCCACGCTGGTAACGATCGGGCGCTTCCAGGCGCCGGTCTTGCCAAGTTGGGCGAGGTATCGATCGGCCGTCGCGCGCTGGCCGGGCGAAAGGGGAAACAGCGCGCTGCGATACTGGGTGCCGCGATCCGGGCCTTGCGCATTGAGCGTCGTGGGATCCGCGACCACCGAGAAAAACACATGCAGGAGTTGCCCGTAACTGACCTGCCGGGCATCGTAAGTGACCTTCACCGCCTCGGCATGGCCAGTGCCCCCGCGCGATACCACCGCGTAGTGCGCGCTGCCCCGATCGCCGCCTGCATAGCCCGATACCGCGCTGCTCACGCCGCGGACATGCTGGAATACCCCCTGAACGCCCCAAAAACAGCCGCCAGCGAACACGGCAGTTTCGCGCCTGCCTGCCTCGGGCGTCTCGAATGCCGGTGGCGGGATGCGGAACACGGCCTGGGAGGAAGCGGCTTCGACGCTGCTCTCGCGGAGAAGCGCGGCGAAGCCGGCTACCGTCCCGGCAACGGTGACAACGATCATGGCGGTGTTGGCGATACGGTTCATGGGCGGGGCTTTCGGCTTGCGTCGTCTGTAAACAGGATACGACGAAACATGCCGAAAGGATGCAGGCGGTCGTCGAATTCGCCGTCAAAGAGCACTGCGTCGATCATTCATGCATCATTATGGTGCGCGGGAGTTTATGGATCGCAACACCAAACCCGCCCACGTACGAGAGCGGGGCGCGCTTCGGCATCTGCGGCAAGGCGACGACACCACATGATTCTCTTCCTGCTGGCTTATCTGGGGGGTGTGCTGACGATCATCAGTCCGTGCATCCTGCCCGTGCTGCCTTTCGTCTTTGCGCGCGCCGACGGGCCGTTCCTGCGCAGCGGGTTGCCGCTGCTACTGGGCATGGCGTTGACCTTCGCCGCCGTCGCGACGCTGGCGGCAGTCGGGGGTGGATGGGCCATCCAGGCGAATGCGTATGGGCGGATCGCGGCACTGGCCGTGCTCGCCGCTTTCGGGCTTCTGCTGCTGTTTCCTTCCCTCGCCGACCGGGTGACGCGGCCGCTGGTGGCATTGGGAGGAAGGCTGTCGCAATCGGCCGACCGCGCGGATCATGGCGCATCGAGCTTTTTCGCGTCGCTCCTGCTGGGTGTCGCCACCGGCCTCCTTTGGGCACCTTGCGCAGGACCGGTGCTCGGCCTCGTGCTTACCGGGGCAGCGCTGCAGGGTGCGAGTGCGCATACGAGCCTGTTGCTGCTGGCCTACGCGGCAGGGGCCGCGACTTCCCTGGCACTGGCCTTGCTGGTGGGCGGAAAGGTCTTCGCGGCGATGAAGCGTTCGATCGGCGTAGGCGAACGCATCCGCAAGGCGCTGGGTGTCGCCGTCCTGGTTGGCGTCGTCGCTATAGCGCTGGGGCTGGACACCGGGCTGCTGACCCGCCTGTCGCTGTCGGGCACGGCGCGTTTCGAGCAGGGCTTGCTGGACCGGTTTCACCAGGACGACGCGATGTCCTCAGCCGCCATGGGCAAGGGCGGGCAACTGGTGGAAGAAGGTCGGTTCCCTTCGCTTGCGGGAGTGACCGAATGGATCGGCTCCCCGCCGCTGACCCCGGAATCACTGCGCGGGAAAGTCGTCCTGGTCGACTTCTGGACCTACAGCTGCATCAACTGCCTGCGCTCGCTGCCTTACGTGCGGGCCTGGGCGGAGAAGTACCGCGACCAGGGGCTGGTGGTGATCGGCGTCCATACACCCGAGTTCGCCTTTGAAAAGGATCCCGCCAACGTCCGCAAGGCGGTAGGTGACCTCGGCATTGCCTATCCTGTCGCGATCGACAACGATCATGGCGTGTGGCGCGCGTTCCGCAATCGCTACTGGCCGGCGCACTACTTCATCGATGGCAAGGGCCGCATCCGCTACCATCATTTCGGCGAGGGCGACTATGCGCAGTCTGAAAGGGTGATCCAGCGGCTGCTCGCGGAGAACGGCAGCGCGGTGGGTAATGCGGGAACGGTCACGGTTTCGGCGACCGGAGCCGGAGCCGCCGCGGGGCAGGGGAAGGCGCGATCGCCTGAAACCTACCTCGGCTACGGCAAGGCGATGCGGTTCGCCTCGCCGGGCGGTCTTGTCCGAGATACCCGCCATGACTACGCGGCTCCCGCTAGCCCGCAGCGCGACGCCTGGGGCCTTGCCGGTGAATGGTCGGTCGGCCGCGAACAGGCTTCGCTCGACGCTGCAGGAGGACGCATCGTCTATCGCTTTCACGCTCGTGACGTGCACCTTGTACTCGGTCCGACGCGAGCGGGCCGGGCGGTACGGTTCCGGGTGACGATCGATGGCCAGGCGCCCGGAGCCGATCACGGCGCCGATGTCGATCCGCGCGGCAACGGGTCGGTCGATGGCCAGCGGCTCTATCAATTGGTCAGGATGCAGGGCGGCACGGCGGAGCGTACTTTCGCAATCGAGTTCCTCGACCCCGGAGTTCAGGCGTTTGCCTTCACGTTTGGCTGAGGTGCACCAGCGGTTGTGTGCACATTGGTGCACGGGCAACAAAACGTCATGGTAAAGCGGCGCAACTAACGGTTGCTCCTCGCAGTTTGCCCTTCCGACAGCGGCTGAGTTGGCCGTCTGATAAGGAGGATTTCCATGAGGGCACTGTACTTTGCGCCTTTGGGCGCGATGGCGCTCGCTCTTGCCGCGCCGGCTTTCGCGCAGGACGGGGATGCGGTGGACTGGAGCGGCCCGTATGTCGGCGGCTCGATC
>NZ_BAAILP010000127.1:0-28064 GCF_054589055.1 Novosphingobium sp. 11B
CTCCCCCTCCACCCCCGCTTCGCGGCGGTCCCCCTCCCCGAGACAAGCTCGGGGAGGAACAAAAAAAGGGAGGCACAGCCTGCGCCGTGCCTCCCCTTCATCTCGCTTGTGGGAGCGACCTCATCCCATCAGGGCGATGGCCTGCTCCTCGCTGAGCACTTCGGCGTACTTCTTCGACAGGTCGAACAGGTTCGCCTCGTGCGGGCGCTCGTCGCGGTCGCCGCAGGCGTCCGCCACGACCAGCGGAACGAAGCCGTTCTGCAGCGCATCGAGCGCCGAAGCGCGCACGCAGCCCGAGGTGGAGAAGCCGGTGATGAACAGGCTGTCCACGCCCATGCTGGTCAGCGTCGCCGCCAGCGAGGTGCCGAAGAACGACGAGGCGTACTGCTTCGTCACCACAACTTCGTCGGCACGCGGCTGCAGCGTATCCGGGAAGGCGCCGAGCGGCGAGCCCTCCAGGAAAGCCTCCAGCGCGGGCACCTTCCTGTAGAACAGCCCGCCGTCCTTGCCGCCCGCGCGGTAGACGACGTTGGTGAAGATCACCGGCACCCCCGCCTTGCGCGCCGCTTCCGTCAGGCGCTCGCACGAGGCGAGAGCCGTCTCGAAGCGCGGCGAGTAGAGCGGCTGGCCGGGCGTGAGATACGCCACGACCACGTCCACCAGCAACAGCGCCGGCTTCTTGCCGGGCTGCAGAGCCCCGCCGAAGCCGCCACGGTTGTAGTCGTCGAGAAGGTCGCTCACTCGGCGGCCTCCGCGAATTCGACGGTAGCCCACTTGGGCGCGGTCGGCGCAGGCAGGCCGGTTTCGGCGAGGCAGTTCGCGCGCAGCGTCTCGATGTCGGGGCCGAAGTCGAACACGCCGATTGCACCGCGCTCGGTACGCAGCTTCTCGCGCAGCGCCGAGGTGGCGGCTTCATCGACCGCGCCGTCCGTGATGACGACGCCGTAGTCCTTCGCGCCCTCGGCGGTGACGAGGCCCTGGCCGATTTCCTTCAGCACCAGCGCGGGGTCACGGTCGAGCGGGTCGCCCCAGCCGCCGCCGCCCCAGGTGATGAAGTGCAGCACGTCACCGGCCTCGACCGGGTAGTCCTCCAGCTTGTTGCCGACGACGATCTCGGTGCCGTCGGCCTTCACCAGCAGCTTGCGCGCGCGCTTGCCCGGGTGGCCGCCGTTGACGCCCCAGGGCGGCACGAACCAGCGGTCGTCGTGGATGGCGATCACGCCCGGCTCAAGGAAGCGGTAGACCATGTTGATGCCGTTGCCGCCGCGATGCAGGCCCGCGCCGCCCGAATCCGGCACCGTCTCGTACTTCTCGATGACGAGCGGGAAGTAGCGCTCCAGGAACTCGTTGGGCACGTTGGTGAAGCCGGGGAACAGCGAGTGCCCGTCCGGCCCGTCGCCCAGCGGACGGCCGGGAATGCCGCCGAAGCCGATCTGGAACAGCTGGAACCACTTTCCGGCCTTGTCGGTGCCTGCGTAGAACAGGTGCGGGCTGGACGAGAAGCCGGCGGCGTTGAGGAATTCCGGGGTCTTCTGGCCCAGCAGGCCGCCCAGGATGTCGAACAGGCGGCCCAGCACGTGGGTGCGGCCCGAAAGCGCGGCCGGGAACTTCGGCTTGAGCAGCGAGCCTTCCGGAATGCGCACGTCGATCAGCGGATAGTAGCCGTCGTTGAACAGGATCTGCGGATCGAAGACCATGATCATGTAGATTCCGAAGAACATGCGCATCATGTTCTCGTTCAGGAACATGTTGATCGAGGCCTGGCTCTGCGGATCGGTGCCGTCGAAGTCGAGGACGACGCGGCCGTTCTCGCGCCACATCGTGCACTTGATCTTGTACGGGCCGAAACCCATGCCGTCGTCGCAGATGTAGTCCTCGAACGAGACCTTCTCCTCGCCGATCGAGCTGGCGATCAGCTGCTGCATCGCGCGGAAGTTGCGGTCAAGCAGCAGGTCGGTCGCCGAGACGAAGACGTCGTCGCCGAAGCGCTCGGCCATTTCCACCACGCGGTGGGCGGCGACGCGGCACGAGGCGATCAGCGCGTTGAGGTCCGCCTTGCACCACGCCGGGGTGCGCGACTGGTGCATGACCAGCTTGATCAGGTCCTCGTTGTATTCACCCTTCTTCCAGATCTTGACGGGCGGGATGCGCACGCCTTCCTGGAAGATCTCGGTGGCGTGGATCGGCATCGATCCGGGCACCATGCCGCCAATGTCGCTCTGGTGGCCGAACATCGAGGTATAGGCGATCAGGCGCCCGTCCTTGAACACGGGCAGCAGCACGAGCCAGTCGTTGCAGTGGCTGATCGCGCCGCCGACCGAGTAGGGGTCGGACAGGAAGATCATGTCGCCGTCTTCCACGGTGCCGTCGAAGCCGTCGAGGAATGGGCCGATGTAGGAGCCGAACTGGCCCACGATCATGCGGCCCTGATGGTCGGCGATCAGCGGGAAGGCGTCGCCCTGTTCGCGGATGCCGGGCGACATGGCGGTGCGCACCAGCGTCGCGTCCATCTCGACGCGGGCATTGCGCAGCGCGTTCTCGATGACTTCGAGGGTGACGGGGTCGATATCGACCTTGTTGAAGGGCGTTTCGTTAGCCTGGATGATACGTGCGGGCATTGGTTCTCTCCCCTCAGGCCAGGTTGATCAGGATGTTGCCGACGGCATCGACGGTGCCGACGCAGTCGCCTTCGATGAGCGTGGTCGAGTCCATCTCGGTGACGATCGCCGGGCCCTTGATCACGTCTCCGGCGCGCAGCTTGGCGCGGTCGTAGATCGCGGCCGGGGCCATGGCGCCGTTGAACCACAGTTCGTGATCGCGCACCTTGGCGTCGATCGGGTCGCCGTTGCCTTCGGGCAGGCGCAGCGCCTCCAGTTCGAGCAGCGGCCCGAGCGCCACGGCGCGCAGGTTCACCAGCTCGTGCTCGGTGTCCATGTTGAACGTGAACAGGCGCTCGTGCTCGGCATCGAAGCGCGCCTTGACGCCTGCGAGACCATCGGCCTTGAGCACGTCGGGGCTGATCGAGAGCGGCACTTCGAAGGCCTGCCCTTCATAACGCACGTCGAGTTCGAACTGCACGGTGACGTCGGCGTCGGCGATGCCTTCGGCGGTCAGTTCCTTCGTGGTCTGCGCGGCCATCTCTTCCAGCAGCGTGATCACCTCGGCTTCCTCGGTTTCCGAGAAGCGCTTGGAGAACGAGCGCGCCGTCTCGGTGCGCATGCGCGTGGTGGCATCGCCCAGCGCGCAGAGCACGCCCGGCGAGACCGGCGAGACTGCGGGCCACGAACCCATCAGCTTGGCCACGGCGTTGACGTGGAGCGGACCGGCGCCGCCGAAGCCCATCACCGCGAAGTGGCGCGGATCGTAGCCCTGCTGCACCGAGATCATGCGCAGCGCGCCGAACATGTTCTCGTTGACGATGTCGATGATGCCGCGCGCGGCTTCCATCAGGCCGATGCCCAGCTTGTCGGCGATGGTCTGCACCGCCGCCTTGGCGCCTTCGCGGTCGAGCTTGAAGGTGCCGCCCAGCAGGTTCTCGGGCAGGTAGCCGAGCACCACGTTGGCGTCGGTCACGGTCGGCAGCTTGCCCCCCTTGCCGTAGGCCACCGGGCCCGGCACCGCGCCCGCCGACTGCGGGCCGACGCGCAGCGCGCCGGTCAGTTCGGGCACGTAGGCGATCGAACCGCCGCCCGCGCCCACCGTCTTCACGTCCAGCGCCGAGGCGCGGACCGAGAGGTGGCCGACTTCGGTGGTGCGAACGCGGCGCGCCTCGAGGTTCTCGATCAGCGCCACGTCGGTGGAAGTACCCCCGACGTCGAGCGTCAGGATGTTGCGGATGCCGGAGTTCTTGCCGACCCACAGCGCGCCCGTGACGCCGCCTGCGGGACCGGACATCAGCAGCGCGACCGGATGCTCCTCCGACTTCTCGGAGGACATGAGCCCGCCATCGGAGCGCAGCAGCGAGAGCGAGCCCGCCATGCCGCCGGAGCGCAGGTTGTCGCGCAGGTTGCGCACGTACTTGCCCACGACCGGGCGCACCGCCGCGTTGGCGACGGTGGTGAGGGTGCGCTCGTATTCCTGCATCTCGGGCAGGACAAGGTGGCTGAGCGAGATCGGCACGTCGGGCATGATCTCGGCCGCCAGCTGCGCCACGCGCTTCTCGTGCGCGCCGTTGAGGTAGCCGTTCATCAGGCTGACCGTCAGCGCCTCGACGCCCTGCGCCTTCAGCTTCTCCAACGCGGCGCGGATACCGGCTTCGTCGATCGGGCGGATCTCGCGCCCTTGCGCATCCATGCGCCCGGCGATCTCCACGGTGTCCTCAAGCGCGGCGAGCGGTTCGGGCTTGGGCCACACGATCCAGCCGGCGAGGCCGCCGGGCACGAACGAGCGTGCGATCTGCATGACCTGGCCATAGCCCTCGGTGACGACGAGGCCGACGCGCGAACCCTTGCCTTCGAGCACCGCGTTGGTCGCAACGGTCGTGCCGTGGAGGAAGTACTCGATGTCCGCAGGCGTGATTCCTGCCTTCTCGCAGATCGCGCCGAGACCGTTGAGGATGCCTTCCGAGCTGTCATGCGGGGTGGAAGGCGTCTTGTGGCGCCAGAACGAGCCGTTCTTCTGATCGAGCAGCAAAAGGTCGGTAAACGTCCCACCGACGTCCACCCCCAGGCGATAAGTCATGAACCCAATCTCCGTTAGATTGGTATCTAGCAAGCATCGCGGGGGCTGCAATGACAGGGTTGTGCCCCCAACTGACCGGCAGGTGGAGAAGCCTGATCACGCTGCGGAACGATTGCAGCGCCATGCCGATCCGCGCGACTCCAAAGTCTTGTTGAGATTACCGCTCAATACACTTTCGGACAGCTTGATGCAGGCGCGGCAAAGTCCTGCGACACCGCCCCGTCATACCGGCCCAATCGAAACCCGACGATGGACGCCGCCAGATGACCCGCCTGCTCCCCGCCTTCGCAGCCCTTGCCGTATCCTCGGCCATCCTGACGAGCGTGGCCGCCGTCGCAACGCCGCCGAGCGTGCCGATCATCGGCGCCGAAAAGCCGGTGTTCCTGGGCCGCATGGTGGTGACCGCGACGCCGCTCTGACACGGCAACATCCAATACCGCAATTCCCCACCAGTCGATAAATCCTCGATTGGTGACCAGAGGCACCAGCCTCGATTTGCCGCGCGCCCGGTGTGAGGCAGCCTCGACGTCGAACCCCGCAAATGGACCCGGCCCCAACAATTCGGGCCGTCCATCCGGATCGACAGAGAGGTAGACCGAATGCCGCTTACCCGTACCACCGGCAGCTACGTGATGGGCCCCAGCGACGACCGCTCCAAGTGGGTCGAGTGGGAGAACTTCATCGTCTCCACCAACCCCGACGGCACCCATACCGCGCAGTCGATGACGCGCTTCCCCGGCACTTCGCTGGTGCGCCACGTCACCCAGACCGTGAACACCGAATTCATGCCGATGGACGGGCACCTCCGCCTGTTCGTCGGCAGCGAGTTCCAGGGCGTTCTGGTGCGCCGCGTGGTCGGTGACGAGGTGACGTCGCTCCTCATCGCGCCCGACGGCAGCCCGATCGAGCAGGCCCAGCTTCCCGGCGGCGCCGACCTCGTCCTCGGCTACCACCCCACCGTCGTCGAGGGCTGGAAATTCACCCAGTGCGACCGCGCGGTCGAAGGCACGCAGCACGTGCGCATCCTCACCACCTCGGCCACCTGGAACGGCGGCCAGATGACGCACGGCAAGGAAGTGACGCTGGCCATCGAGTACATCGGCGAGGAGGAGATCGAAGTCCCCGCCGGCAAGTTCGTCTGCGACCACTACCTCTGGCACACCGGCGCGATCGACGCCGACATCGAGGTCTGGACCACCGGGCAGGACCGCATCTGCGCCCGCGTGATCGGCCATGCCAAGGGCGTGACCTACGAACTGGCCGAATTCGACCAGAAGAGCTTCGGCGACACCCTCGAATTCGACTTCTGATCCGAAAGGCGCGCACGATGCTACGGGTAGCTACAGCACAGTTCGAAACCGGCAAGGACACCGACCGCGTTCTTGCCGACATCCTTCGCCTTGCCGACGAGGCGGCGGCGGGCGGGGCCAGGCTGGTGCACTTCCAGGAGTGCTGCAACTACCCCACCTCCTACACCGACCGCGAACACGCATGGCGCGAGGCCGTTACCCTCGAAGGTCCGCTGGTCTCGGCGATCCGTGCCAAGGCGCGCGAGCATGGCCTGTTCATCGGCTTCAACGCCGCCGTGCGCGGGCCATTCCCCAAGGCATGGATGGTCAACCACCTGATCGGCCCAGACGGGGAATACATCGGCTCCAACAAGAAGCAGGTGCTGATGTGGATCGAGCGCGACGCGTTCTTCCCCTCGGACGAGGACGGGCGCGTCTACGACACCGAAATCGGGCGCATCGGCATGATATCCTGCATGGACGGGCTGGTGCCGGAAACCTCGCGCACGATGGCGTGCCTGGGGGCGGACATCGTGCTCAACTCGCTGTGCTCGAACGGGGTGGATGAGGCGAACCTGCACATCCCGGCGCGCGCGGCCGAAAACGGCTATTTCATGATCTCCGCCAACCGGGTGGGGGACATGGTCAAGGGGCAGGACCTGCAGGACCTGATCGACGCCGCAGGCATGACCCGCGACTTCGTGAAGGGCGCAGGGGAAAGCCAGGTGGTCGGCCCGGACGGCATGCCGCTGGCCCGCGCGACGCATGACGACATCGGGCTGGTGTTCGCCGACATCGACCTGTCGACGCTGGAACGCGAAGACCGCATGGCGCGGCGGCGGCCCGAACTCTACACGCTGATGGGCGAGGACAACGCCGCGCTGGCGGCGCTCGCCGAAGACCGCGCGCCAGCGGGGAAAGTCGCGCTGACGACCATCGTGCCCGGCGGCGCGACGTTCGACGAACGGCTGGCGCAAGCCCGCGAAATGATCGCCTCGGCCCCGGCCGGACTAGCGGTGCTCCCCGAATTCTTCGCGTGGGATCTCGGGGACGACACCCGCCTGGACGAAGCAACCGCAGCCCTCATCAAAGCCGCCGCCGAAGCCCGGACCTACCTCGTCGCCGGTCTGCCGGGGCGCGAGCATGGCAAGCGCGTCAACCGCGCCGTCCTCTTCGGCCCCGAAGGCGTGATCGGCGAATACGGCCAGATCCACGCCGATCCCGGCTCGAACGACATGGCGCTGGGTGACGATCTGCCGGTCTTCGACCTCCCGTTCGGCCGCCTCGGCCTGCTGCTGGGCGAGGACCTGCTGTTCCCCGAGGCTGCCCGCGTGCTCGCCCGCAAGGGCACGGACCTCATCGCCTGTCCGACGGCATGGCGCGAGGACTGGCATCACGAACTCATGCTTACCGCGCGTTCGGCGGAGAACCACGTCACCATCGTCAGCGCAGGGCGCTCCGACAGCCTTTGCGCGAAGCCCGGCACCGTCTGCACGACCCCGCCGGAATACCGCTTCCCGCAGACCAAGGAAGTCAACGCGCCGGACCGCCACATGGCGCCCTCGCTCACCGGCGCGTTCACCGTGGAGGTCGACCTCGCCCCCAACCGCGACAAGCGGCTGATGGGCGCGACCGACCTCATCATGGACTCGCGCCCGGAACTCTACGGCGCGATCCTGGCGCTGCGCGAAAGCGTCCCGGCGTGAGCCGCCCGTCCATCGGCACCCTGCGCGGCGCGGCCAGCCTCGACGATGAGAGCTACGTCGATTTCGTCGAGGGAATGCGCGCCTTCAACCTTTCGCGCATGGTCCCGCGCCTCGTCCAGTCGGGCGACGCGATCGGCGCCGGGATGGCCGCGCAGTCGCCCCGGCCGCGCGTGCAGGACCTGTTCACCGCGCTCGACCACGTGCCCGCCGCACAGATGGCGCGGCGGATGATGCGCTCGACCCAGATGATGATGTGGCGCGGCACCGGCGACACCTATCGCCGCATCGCGGGCGAACTGGAGGACTGGCTGAAGCAGGCCGAGGCCGCCGCCCCCCACCTGCTGCGCATCGACCCGGCCTTCGCCTATCCCGACTACTTCCGGGCGCAGGACATCCACCTGCAGCCGGGCAACTACCACGACGACGCGCTCGCCGGGTTCGTGTTCCACTACGGCTCCAAGGTGTTCTTCACCGGCGGCAACGACGACGACCGCCTGCACAACGTCATGGCCGCATGGTGCCCGATCGACGGCTCTCCGCAGCGCATCGTCGATCTTGGCTGCGGCGTCGGCCAGTCCACCACCGCCTTCAAGCTGCGCTTCCCCGAAGCCGAGGTCCACGGCATCGACCTTGCTGCGCCGATGCTGCGCTACGGCCATGCCCGGGCGCGGGAACTGGGGATCGAGGTCCACTTCACGCAGGGCGACGCCGCCGCGCTCGATTTCGCCGACAACAGCGTCGACGCGGCGCTGGCGATGATCCTGTTCCACGAACTGCCGCCCGAAGTGGCCGAAGGCGTCGTGAAAGAGGCCGCGCGCATCCTGAAGCCGGGCGGCACCTTCACCATCATCGACTTCCCGCACATCGCGGCCGAAGAACTCAGCGGCCGCCACTGCATGCGCCTGTTCGACAGCTGGTACAACGGCGAGCCCTACGCCCCCGCCTTCGTCCATTCCGACTTCACCGCGCTGCTGAAAGCGCACTTCGGCGACGTCGATCCCGACTACCGCCCTGCCGCCACCTCCACCGGAGCGCTGCAGATCCGCGTCTGCAGGAAAACCGCATGACACCCGACGAAGTCACCGACCTGCGCCGCTGGCTGGACAAGAGCGAGGGCCTTGCCGACGGCCGCCCCTTCCTCGGCGACCGCCGCCTCGACGCGATGATGGACGTCATGCTCGAAATGGCGGCGCAAGTCTGGGTGCTCAAGCGCCGCAACGCCGTTCTGGAAGGCGTCCTCGCCGCACAGGGCGCGCTCGATCCCGAGGCGATCGAGAGCTTCACCTTCACCCCCGACGAAACCGCCGCGATGCGCGAAAGCCGCGCCGCCTTCGTCTCCACCATCTTCCGAAGCCTCGCCGAGCTGCCGCTCGCGCCCGAGGCCAGCCAACAGGAGCCGTCATGATCCCGACCATCGATACCGCGCCCGTCAACTTCAAGCGCGGCTATTCCAGCTGCTTCCTCGGCCAGCTCCACTACCGCGAGCATGGCGAGGGCGAGCCGGTCCTGTGTCTCCACCAGGCCCCGCAGTCGAGCGGCATGTTCGACACCGTGCTGCCGATGCTGGGCGAGCACTTCCGCGCGATCTGCATGGACACCATCGGCTACGGCATGTCCGACCTGCCCGGCCGCCTCGTCGAGCCCGAGGAATATGCCCGCACCATCGTCGAATTCCTCGACGACTTGGGACTGACCGATCCGATCTCGGTAATCGGCGTCCACACCGGCGCCTACTTCGCCACCCAGCTGGCGGCGCAGTATCCGGAGCGCGTCAAGAAGTTCGTCCTCTCCGGCCCGGTGCTGCTCCACCCGGACGAGGGCGTGGTGCCGATGCGCGCGCCCGCGACCATCGCCGAGGAGGACGGCAGCCACCTGACCCGCCTGTGGCAGCTGCGCTGGAAGAACGTTTCGCCGGTGAACAACCTCAAGGCGTTCGAGAAGCTCTACGTCGCCGCCCTCACCGCCGGGGAGAACGCGCAGGCATCGTATTACGCGGCCAGCAAGCTCGACACGCTCAAGCAGTTGCGCTTCGACGTGACGGTGCCGGGCTTCATCGTCTGGGGCGACAAGGACCTCTCCGCGCCGGGCATCATGAAGTGCCTGCATTTCCTGGAAGGCAAGGTGCCCGACTACCGGATCGAGGGCGGCACGCTCGACACCATAGAGGAGTTCCCGGAGGAGTGGACCGAAGCCTGCGTCCGCTTCCTCAAGGAAGGCTGACGGAGTTGGCCCCGCATTCGCAGACCGGCCATCCGAAGCTGGGGGACTTCGCCGCGTCGAGCATGGCGGACGCGCAGGGCAAGTGGCTGCTGCGCGAGAACCCCGCCCGGCCTGACGAACTGGCCGGGCGCATCCGCCGCGACAGTCCCGCCGACGTCCTCGCCGCCGCCTCTGCCGCAGCGGCCGCACAGAGGGAATGGGCCGCGCTCGACTTCGAGACGCGCGCGGATACGCTGCGCATGGCCTTCGGCGCGGTGGAGGGCATGGACGCCCTCGCCCGCACGATGGCGAGCGAGATGGGGAAGCCGGTGGGCGAATGCGCCGGGGAAATCCGCTTCGCGCTAGCCTTCGCCGCCGACATGGAGGGCCGCGCCCGCCGTCTCCTTGCCGACGACGTTCGCGGCGAAGGACCGGGGCGGCGCGTGGTGCGGCGCGCGCCATATGGCGTCATCGCGGCGATCGTGCCGTGGAACGCGCCGATCATCCTCGCCATGACCAAGATCGCGCCCGCCCTGCTATCGGGCAACGCGGTGCTGGTGAAGCCCTCCCCCTTCGCGCCGCTGACCTTGAGCGCCATCGTCGCCATGATCGCCGCGCACCTGCCGCCCGGCCTGCTGCGCGCCGTCAACGGCGGCGCCGAGACCGGCGAGGCACTGATCGGCGCTCCCGAAGTGGCGAAAGTCGCCTTCACCGGCGGCGGCACGGTGGGCCGCGCAGTGCTGGAACAGGCCAGCCGCCGCTTCATCCCCAGCGTGATGGAACTGGGCGGCAACGACCCGCTGATCGTGCTGGAAGACTTCGAGCCGACCACCGCGCGCATGGAAGCGCTCGTCTGGGCCAGCTTCCTCAACGCCGGGCAGGTCTGCATGGCGGCCAAGCGCCTCTACGTCCACGAAGCCGTGGCCGACCGCTTCGTGGACGCCTACGTCGAGACGGCGCGGCGCCTGCTCCACATGGGCGACCCGCTCGACCCGCGCACCAACATCGGCCCGGTCATCAGCGCGCAGGCGCAAGGCCGCATCAGCCGCGTCGCGGCGCAGGCGCGCTGCGACGGGGGCATGGTCGTGCCGCTCCTGAACGACTTCTCCGACTACCCGGAGCAGGGCTATTTCGTGGCCCCCCAGCTCGTCACCGGCCTGACTGACGATGCGGAACTGGTCCGCGACGAACAGTTCGGGCCGATCGTGCCCGTGGTCACCTGGCGCGACGAAGCCGATGTGCACCGCTGGGCCGCCACCGGGGACTGCCTCAGCGCCTCGGTCTGGTCATCCGACGCCGAGCGGGCATGGGACCTCGCGGCCTCGCTGCCGGCCGGACTGTGCCTCGTCAACGCACACAACCGCAGCGGCTTCTCGTTCGACCTGCCGTTCGGCGGCTCGGGACCGAGCGGCTTCGGGCGCGAGTACGGCGATGAGGGGCTGCTCGAATACTCCATGCCCAAGGCCCTGCACCAGCCCGCGACCGGCTCGGTGGCAAGCGCCTATCCGGGGAAAAGCTGATGCTCGAAGCGACCTACGACGCCGCCATGACCTCACCCCCGGCACGCACCCCGCGCGTCAGCCTTGCCACCCGGCTCGGCTATGGGAGCGGGGCAGTGGGGGCGCAGATCTTCCGCGACACCCCTGCGCTGATCCTGCCGATCTACATGATCACCGTGCTCGGCATCCCGGCGTGGATGGCGGGCATCGCGATCCTGATCCCCAAGGCGTGGATCGTGTTCTGCGACCCCCTCGTCGGCGGCTGGTCGGACCGGCGTGCCACCAGCTGGGGCCGCGCCCCCTTCCTCGGCGCGGGCGCGCTGCTTTCGGGCCTCGCCTTCGTGCTGATGTTCAGCGCGCCGGACTTCTCTTCCCCGCTGGCCAGCGCAGCCTACATGTCGCTCGCCTTCGCGCTCGCCTCGACCGCCTACAGCCTGTTCTCGGTGCCCTACCTCTCGGTCGCGTCCGAGATGAGCGAGAGCCCGCGCGAGCGCACGACGATCCTCGCCTATCGCCTTGTCTTCCTGGCCGTCGGCGTCGCCATCGGCGCGGGCTATGCGCTGCCGGTGGCGCAGTGGCTGGGCGACGGCTGGCACGGCTTCAACCGCATGGGGATGCTCTACGGCCTCGTCTGCCTAGTGAGCATGGGCGTCACCTGGGCGACCGTGCGCCGCACCCGCCTCATCACCCTGCCCCGCCCCGAAGGCGCGACCGGCAAGGCCGACATCCTCGCCTTGTGGCGCAACCGCGGCTTCGTGAGCCTGGCCACCACCTATTTCTTCGCGCTGACCGCGCAGGGCATGACTTATACCGTCTTCGGCCTGTTCTTCCTCTACGTCCTGCACGATGCGGGCGCGCTGGCGATCGTCAACGTCTTCGCCGCCGCTTCGGTGCTGGTAGCCCAGCCGCTGACGGTCTGGCTGAGCCGCCGCTTCTCCAAGCGCGCGCTGTTCGTCACCGGAGTGCTCGGCTGGTCGCTGCTGTGCCTTTCGTGGATCACCGCCGGGCCGACCGAGAACGGCTGGATCGCCGCCCACCTCGGCATCCCCGCGCCGGGAATCGTGCTGATGGCGCTGCGCGGGTTCCTGTGGGGCCTGTTCAACTCGATGTACCTGCTGATGGCGCTGTCGATGCTGACCGACACCATCCAGCACGACCGCGAGACCACCGGCGCATCACGAGCGGGCGTCTATTCCGGCGTGTTCAGCGCGCTGGAGAAAGTCGCCTTCGCGCTTGGCCCCGCGATCACCGGCGTGCTGCTCAGCCTCGGCGGTTTCGTCGGCGCCAAGGGCAGCGGCGCGGTGCCGCAGACGCCCGGCGCCCTCACTACGCTGGTGCTCTGCTTCGCGGTCTATCCGGCCGTACTCAAGGCGCTGAGCCTCCTCGCCTTCATCCGTTACCGGGGACACTGATCCGATGACCGCCGATCCCTCTCTCGCCCCCTCTGCAGCCCGGCGGGACTCCCACAATTCCCTGCGCCGCGCCCTCGTCGAGCGCCTGCGCGACGGCCGTACGGACCTGGCCGAGACCGTCATGGAGATCGACGCCCACGCCTACGTCGATCCTGACCGCCATGCCCGGGAGCGCGAGGCGTTCCGCAAGCTGCCGATCATGGCCTGCCTTTCGCTCGACGTGGCGGAGCCGGGCGACAAGCTGCTGTTCGATGCCCTCGGCCCCGAGATCGTGATCCTGCGCGACGGCGAAGGGCAGGTACGCGCTTTCCTCAATATGTGCCCGCACCGCGCCGCGCGCCTCGTGACCGAATGCGACAGCCGCAAGCGCATGACCTGCCGCTTCCACGGCTGGACCTTCGACCTCAAGGGCAAGCTGATCGGCCTGCCCGGCGCGGAGGGCTTCGCGGGCATGGAGCGCGAGGCGCGCGGGCTGGTCGAGCTGCCGGTGGCCGAATGGGCGGGCATGGTCTTCGTGCGCGCCGATCCGGAGGGCGGCCTGATCGACGTGGCGGAATGGCTCGGCCCTTTCGCGGCGGAACTGGAGCACCTCGAACTCGGCCGCGCCCGGCCGATGCGCCGCAGCCGGCTGGAAACGCGCACCAACTGGAAATGCGCCTGGGACACCTACTGCGAAAGCTACCATTTCGCGACCCTGCACGCGACCACGGTAGCGCCGCGCCTCGTCTCCAACGTCATGGCGCTGACCCCGTTCGACCGCCACGCCCGCATGGGCTTCCCGCGCAAGGACTGGTATGCGCTCGCCGACGCGCCGGAGACGGAGTGGCCGGACGAGAACTTCGGCGGCAACTACTTCATCTTTCCCAACATCAACCTCAACGTCTCCTCGGGTCCGAACGGGGAGATGTTCTACGGATTCTACCACCTCTACCCCGGTGAGACGTCCGGCAGCACGGTGACGCGCATGGCCACCTATCGCCCCGGCCACGCCGACGGCCCGCAGCCGGACGAGGACTGGCAGGTGCTCCACGGCTTCATCGAGGATGTCGTGCGGACGGAGGACTACAGTGTCTCGGAGGAAGCCTACCGCAACCTGTCGAACGCGCCGGAGGGGTTCAGCGCCGTGTTCGGGGCGAACGAGATTCTCGTGCAGAAATGGCACCGCGACTGGGCGGATCAACTGGAAGAACTGGGGTTGGGTGAGGCCTGAGAGGCCCACCCCGCTGCGACTAGGCGATAAATCGCCAAGTCTCGCGCCCCTCCCGCGAGCGGGAGAGGGAACCTAGCGCCACCCTATCATCCCCCTCCCGCTTGCGGGAGGGACAGGGGTGGGCCTCCCTACGCCAGCCCTCACCCCCGTCGTTCCAGATAACGCCCATACCCCCCCGCGCCCGTGACCCGGCCATCCTGCATGATCGTCTCCCCGCGCAGGATCGCCCGTACCGGCCAGCCCCGCAGGGTCCAGCCTTCGTAAAGGCTATAGTCCGAATACGAAGCCAGCGCCGCAGGATCGACCACGCGGCTCTGCTCGAGGTCCACCAGCGTCACGTCCCCATCTGCACCGGGAGCCAGGCTGCCCTTGCCCTTCATGGAAAATATCTCCGCCGGACGGCTGGTGAGCAACTGCGCGATCCGCTCCAGCGACAAGCGCCCCTTGTGATACCCCTGGTCGAGCAGCACCGGCAGGATCGTCGCCGTGCCGGGGAAGCCCTGCGATGCCTGCCAGACCGGCTTCTCCTTGGTGGCGCGCTTGCGGGGTACGTGGTCCGAAGCGACGACGTCGATGGCGCCGTCGGCCAGCCCTTCCCATAGCGCCGCGACGTCGTCCGGGCTGCGAAACGGCGGGTTCGCCTTGCCGATGGGGCCGATGTCCGCATCCCAGTCGTGCGTCAGGAAGTGCGGGCAGGTCTCCACCGTCACCCGGTCGTAGCGGCCCCGCCAGCGGCGCACTTCGTCCAGCGCCATGCGCGTGGAAATGTGCGGGATATAGATGCGCGCGCCCAGCTTTTCCGCCAGATAGAGCGCGCGGATGGTGCTTTCCGCCTCGGTGATCGCGGGC
Source organism: Novosphingobium sp. 11B (assembly GCF_054589055.1). NCBI lineage: Bacteria > Pseudomonadati > Pseudomonadota > Alphaproteobacteria > Sphingomonadales > Sphingomonadaceae > Novosphingobium > Novosphingobium sp. 11B. The sequence goes on from NZ_BAAILP010000127.1 coordinate 14,845, forward strand.
TTGGAGAGGTTCCAGTCCTTCAGCGTCATGCCGCCCCCGGCGATGCTGGCGCGGCGGAAGCGGTTGACCAGTTCGATGTTCTCGGTGTGGACGACGATGGTGACTTCGCCAAGGCTCGCGGCCTTTTCCAGCAGCGCGTAGAAGTACCCGTCGTCGGTCCCGTCAAGGCCGAGGTAGCGGCCTTCCTCGCCCTTGAAGTTCATGAAATACTTGAACGACGTGACGCCGTAGTCGGCGACGTAGCGCTCCATTTCCTCGACGTGCCGCTCGCTGGCGACGGAGAAGTGGAAGCCGAAATCGACGTGCGACCGCTCGCGGGCATGGGCATGTTCGGCGTCGAAGATGTCGCCGTAGCCTTCGCTCGACAGAAAATAGCCAAGGATCGACGTGAAGCCGCCGATGGCCGCATGCTGCGTCTCGGTGGTGTATTCGGTAATCGGTTCCCCGAACCCGAAATGGACATGTGTGTCGATGAGGCCGGGGAAGACGTGCAGTCCCGTGGCATCGATCGTTTCGCGCGCCGTAACTCCGCTGCCGGAGGCGAGGCGCGCGGCGATGCGGCCATCGGTGATGGCGATGTCGCCCTGAGCGATACCGCCGACGGGATCGACGATGGTGCCGTTGGCGATCAGGAGGTCGAAGCCGCTCATTGCAGGTCCTCTTTGGATGGGGGCATCGTGCCCTCGGGTACGTGGAGCCACGGAAGCAACGCGGCGATCTCGCCTGCCTCGCGCCGCTGGACGATGACGGTGAGGTGCGGCGCGGCACCGTCGGCGGACGGCGGGGCGTCGGTCACCGAGAACCGCGCGCCGACGCCCTGCACCAGCAACAGGCGGCCGCGCGTCCGGGCCAGCCCCTTGCAGCGCAGCAGGTCCGCGCCCAGCCGGTGATCCAGCGCCGCCGCGAAAGCCGCGAGGCCGGAGCGGGTGACCGGCTCGCCCAGGGGAAAGCTCCAGGCCCGCACGCCATGGCTATGCGCCGCGTGATCGTCCGTCACGGCAGGCCGCGCCCCGCGCGAAGGGGCCAGCAGCAGCGCCGGATCAGCGAGGACGTCCGATGCGGTGACCACGTCCGCCAGCGGATTGGCCCCAGCGATCCAGACGCATTCCTCGGGCGCGAGGGGATCGCGCAAGTCCAGCTTGGTCAGCACCAGCCGGTCGGCCAGCACCAGTTGGCGCAGCGCTTCCGGGTGACGCTCCACCTGCGTGCGGCCGCCGAGCATGTCGAGCGCGGTGACGACCACGCCCAGCGACAGGAAATGCGACAGCAGCGGGCTGCGGCGGACCACTTCCATGATCGGACCGGGATCGGCGAGCCCGGTCGTCTCGATGACGATGCGCCCGAACCTCGGCAGTTCTCCGCCAGCGCGGCGGCGCACGAGATCCAGCAGCGTTTCGGGAAGCGAGTCGACCACGGCGCAGCACAGGCAGCCGCCCTCCAGCAAGGCCACCTGCCCAGGCGCGGTTTCGACGAGAAGGTGGTCGAGCCCGATCTCGCCCAGCTCGTTCACCACCACGGCGGTGTCGCGAAAGGCGCCTTCCGACAGCATCCGGTTGAGCAGCGTCGTCTTGCCGCTGCCGAGGAAGCCGGTCAGTATCTCCACAGGGATGCGCTCGTCTGGCGTCATCCGGGCAGACTAGGCCGGCACGCGCACAGGCCAGCCCCGATGCGCCGCTTTACCCGCCAGCCGAACAAACTCCGCCTGCCGGATAGCGCCCGCGCGCCGCCTCCCGCGTGGCCACGGCAGCGATAGTCTCCGGCCTCATGACCAGACACGAATTCAAGCTGCGCCTATCTTCACCAAACGGGGCAGACAAGCGCGCCGTCCTGCTGCCGGGCGTCGCCAATCCGCTGGCCGCCCGCGTGGCGCAGGATCTTGGCTACGAGGCGCTTTACGTCACCGGCGCGGGCGTGGCGAATACCGAGCTGGGCCTGCCCGACATCGGCATCCTCGGCCTGTCCGACATGGCGCAGGCGGTGGAGCGGATCGCCGCCGTAGTGGACCTGCCGCTGGTGGTCGATGCCGACACCGGATACGGCAATTCGGTCAGCTGCTATCACGCGGTGCGCCGCCTCGAGGCGGCCGGCGCGGCGGTGATCCAGATCGAGGATCAGGTCTTCCCCAAGCGCTGCGGCCACTTCGAGGGCAAGGACGTGGCCCCCGCCGCCGAGATGATCGGCAAGATCAAGGCGGCGGTGGACGCCCGGCGCGACGAGAACACGCTGATCATGGCCCGCACCGACGCCAAGGCGGTGGAAGGCTACGAAGCCGCCATCGAGCGCGCCAGCCGCTATGCTGAGGCGGGCGCCGACATCCTCTTCGTCGAGGCGCTGACCACCGAAACCGAACTGCGCGACGCGCCCGGCCGCAATCCCGGCCTGCCGCACCTCGTCAACGTGGTCCACGGCGGCAAGACCCCGCCCTTCCCCGCAAGCGAGTTCGAGGCGATGGGCTACGGCCTCGTCCTCTACGCCAATGCCGCGCTGCAGGCTTCGGTGCTGGCGATGCAGCAGGTGCTGGGCGCACTGAGGGACGACGGTTCGCTGCAGAACGTGGGCGATCGCCTCGCCGACTTCGTCCAGCGCCAGAAAGTTGTGCGCACCGCAGAGTGGGACGCGATGCGCCTTCACTACGAAGGCGACGTGAAGCCATGACAAGCCCCCCGGATCGACCATGGACCGGAATCGTCTCCGAGGAGGAGGAGCGCCGCTACCGCGCCGCCGGTTTCGGTCGCCCGGGCGGTCTCGGCAAGCGCCCGGCGCTGCTCATCATCGACGTGCAGTACCGCACCATCGGCACGCGCGAGGCGCCGTTCTGGGACTCCATCGAGGAATTCAAGACCAGCTGCGGCGATGCCGGGTGGGAGGCGGTGCGCCACATCGCCCCGCTGCTGGCGAAGTTCCGCACACTCGCCCTGCCGGTGCTCTACCCCCATGTCGCGCCCAAGGAGGCGTTCGATCAGGGGCGCCTTGCCGCCAAAGTCCCCGAACTGATGACCATCGGCGCCGAGGGCTATCGCTTCGTCGAGGACGTCGCGCCGCTCCCCGGCGACGTGCTGCTGCCCAAGAAGCACCCTAGCGCCTTCTTCGGCACCCCGCTCGCCAGCTACCTGATCGACCTGGGCTGCGACAGCGTGGTCGTCACAGGTTGCACCACCAGCGGCTGCGTGCGCGGCAGCGTGGTGGACGCCTTCGCCTACAACTTCCGCGTCACCGTGCCCGAGGAATGCGTTTACGACCGCAGCCCCACGGCCCACGCGGTGAACCTGTTCGACATGGCCTACAAGTACGCGGACGTGGAACCGCTGGCGCAGGTGCTGGCAGCGCTGGACGGATTGAACGCATGAGCGACACGCCTGAACTCCCCCGCCCCGAACTGGCCCGTACCGTGCGCGGCAAGCGTCCCGAGTTCTTCGCGACCGAGGGCGTCGACGAAGTGCTCTCGATGGTGCTGGTGCTCGCGCAGGAACTGCACGTCGTGCGCGAAAGGCTCGACACCGCCGAGCGGGTGATGAGCCGCCACGGGATCGACCTCGCCGCCGAGATCGAGGCGCTCCAGCCCGACGATGCCCTGCTGCGGACGCGCGAGCAGGCGCTTCAGGACTTCTACGGCAGGCTCTTCCAATTCTCGCGCCAGCGGCGCAGCGAACTCGAACACAAGTACAGCGACCGGACCTACCGCGAGACGCTCGACAAGGTCGCGACAGGAGACATTTGATGCAGCACAATTGGCCCCGCCGTCATTACGCCGACGGTCCGTTCGGGCAGGTCCATTTCCAGGAGACGGGTGAAGGCCCCGCGCTGCTGATGTTCCATCAGGCGCCGATGACCTCGGGCCAGTTCGACAACGTCTACGCCCCGCTTGCGGCACGCGGGTATCGCGCGATCGGCATCGACATGCCCGGCTTCGGCATGTCCGACCCGACGCCGGACACTCCGACTGTCACCGATTATGCGCAGGTCATCCCCGCCGTGCTGGGCGCGCTGGGGATCGAGCGCGCGGCCCTGCTCGGCCACCATACCGGCGCGCTGGCGGCAACCGAGGGCGCACTGCTGTTCCCCGACCGCATCGCCGCGCTGATCGTCAACGGCCCGCTTCTGGTCAGCGCCGCGGACCGCCAGAACTTCCTCGACAACCTGCATCAGTGGGAACTGGGCTACCACGCGCGCGAGCATGCCGGGCACATGGCGGAACTGTTCGACATTCGTAACAACCTTGCCAGCGGCACCATCCCGCACGCGCGCCTCAGCGACTACGTGGTGCAGGCGCTGATCGGGCGCGGCGCCTTCTGGTACGGCCACAACGCCGCCTATATGTACGATCAGGAACCGCAGCTGGCGCAAGTGAAACAGCCGACGCTGATCCTGTCGAACACCGGCGACATGATCTTCGACCACGCGCAGCGCGCATCCGAACTCTTCCCTCATTTCGGCTTCGCCGCGCTGGAGGGCGGCGGCGTCGATATCGTCGACCAGCAGCCCGAGGCATGGGCCGATGAAGTCGCGAAGTTCCTGCGCGGAGCGGGTTGGCAGTGATCCCGCGCCGGGTCCTGCTCGTCGGCGCGACGCAGGGCCTCGGCCTTGCGCTTGCGCAGCGATACCGCGCCGAAGGGTGGGACGTAGTGGCGACCACCGTGGTCCCCTCCCCGGCGCTGGAGGCGCTGGACGGCATCACCGTCCTGCCGCTCGACATCACCGACGAGGGGCAGGCGCTCGCCCTTCGCGACAGCCTAGCCGGGCAGCGGATCGACGTGCTGCACATCGTCGCGGGCATCCTGCCTCAGGGCGACGCGCCGATCTGGGAGCGCGCCGACGAGGAGGTCCTGCGCGTCCTCAAGACCAACGCCATCGGCAGCGTACGCCTCGCCACCCTGCTGGAACTGCTGGTGCCCGAAGGCGGCACATTCGCCTTCACCAGTTCGGGCATGGGCTCGATGGTGCGCAACACCCTGGCGGGCGCGGACCTCTACCGCGTCAGCAAGGCGGCGCTCAACATGCTGGTGCGCAGCTTCGCCGTTACCCACGGCGGGAAGCGCGCGGTCCTCATCATCTGCCCCGGCTGGGCGAAGACCGAGATGGGCGGCGCCGACGCCACCGTCGAAGTCGCCGACAGCGTGGACGGCATCTACCGCCTCGTCAGCACTGCCCACCCCTCGGCCGATGGCGCCCCGTTCCTCGAATACACCGGGGACACCGTTCCCTGGTGAGCTTTTCCAAAGGACCGACCATGACCTACCAGATTCCGAAGCATCTCTCCGGCCGTGTCGTCCACCTCAAGGAAAGCGACGAGGAATGGGGCCGCGAGGCCTTCACCATGTCGGTCTGGGACAAGGGCCGGCTGATGAACGCCACCATCGAGTTCGACGACCGCAAGGTCCTGCGCAACGCGACCTGGTCGGTGGACGGCGACTGGAACCCGATCGAGGCGCAGACCCGCGAATTCGTCGACGGCGACCTCAAGGCGCACTGCTGGTTCCGCGTCGACGGCACCGCGGTGGAGGCGGAAGTCTTCTCGCAGGAGGCCGGGCGGTTCTCGCAGCGGCTGGAGACGGGCAAGCGGATCGACTACCTGGGCATGCACACGATCCTTGCCGACGTGCTGGTTGCCGCAGCCTGCGGCACCGCCGATCCGGGCGTCGAGAAGCCGGTGACCTGCGTGACCAACTCGATCTCCGAATGGGGCATGGGCAATTACCGCGCGCACTGCGTGACGCCGCTGGTCACTTACGTCGGCCGCGAGGAGATCACCGTGCGCGCAGGCAGCTTCGAGGCCGAGCACTTCAAGGTGCGCTGGAGCGAATTCGTGCCCGAATACGCCGACTTCTGGGTGACCCCGGGCGATTACCTGCCGCTGCGTCTGAAAGGCTCGTTCGGGCCGGTGCGCTATGAATTGGCAGGACTGGACTGATGCTCAACGTTTTCCAGCAGGGCGACCACCCGGTCCTCCCGCGCGCCAGCCACGACGAGGCGAGCCGCCAGAACTTCGCCAAGGGCCTGCGCGGCTTCATCCAGCGCGAGGTCCTGCCCGGCCTGACCCCGCTGTTCGCCAAGACGGCGGCGGAATCGCAGTCGCTCGGCGTCGATCTCGCCAGCCGTCACGACGTGCGAAAAGCGATGAAGAAGGAGCCGTTCTTCCAGTCCTACGCCGCGCTCAACCGGACGGCGCAGGAGCTGCTGTGGCTCTCGGTGGTGGACACCATCGAACGCGACTGGCCCCGCCTCGCCGCCGAGGTGAAGGCACGCGAGGGACAGGGCGGCGAACTGCGCATTCCCGAAGCGTTCGACGTGCCCCGCTACATCACCGCGCTAGACATCCACTGCATGCCGGGCGGCTATGCCTCCCGCCATGATGCCGAGCAATTCGCGGCTGGCGCCCTCTACGAACGCGGCGTCTACCTCTACGGCATGGGCTACGGCGGGCCGTTCAACGACGGCAAGGGCCGATCGGTGGTGAACTATATCCGCCGCACCATGCCCGATTTCGCGCCGACACGCGTGCTCGACATGGGCTGCACGGTCGGCCACTCGACCCTGCCCTACAAGGAGTTCTTCCCCGAGGCGGAAGTCTGGGGCATCGACGTCGCCGAGCCGCTGGTGCGCTATGCCCACGCCCGCTCGGTGGCGCTGGGCGAGACGGTGAACTTCGCGCAGATGAACGCGGAGAAGACCGAGTTCGAGGACGCCTCCTTCGACCTCGTCGTCAGCCATATCCTGCTGCACGAGACCAGCGGCAAGGCGATGCCCAGGATCTTCGACGAGTGCTTCCGCCTGCTGCGTCCCGGCGGCCTGATGATCCACTGCGACCTGCCGCCGTTCGACCTGATGGACCCGTTCACCCAGTTCATCCTCGACAACGAGACCTACTACAACAACGAGCCGTTCTGGGGCGCCATGCGCGAGATGGACCAGGTGGGGCTGGCCAAGAACGCGGGCTTCGATCCGGAAACGATCCGCTTCGACACCGCGCCGATGGTCATCCGTGAATACGCCGGGGCCGACGCGAAGGGTTACGATGCCGCCAAGGCCGACGAACTGGCCGACCGCGAATTCAAGGCGGGCGAATATGCCCCCGGCGGCGGCTGGGAAGTGCTGATCGCACGCAAGCCCTGAAACGTACGAGAGAAGACGCCCATGACCCTGCCCGACGCCCTTGCCCTTTCCCCGTCGCGCCTGCCTGACGGCGAGGCGGCGTTCTTCGGTTCCGACGTCTATCGCCGCCACGCAACCCCGGCGGGCGTGTTCCGCCCGACCAGCGTGGAGGACTTGCGCGCGATCGTGCTCGCGGCGGCGGAGGCGGGCCTTGCCATCCACACGCGGGGCGGCGGCGTCTCCTATACCGACGCGCATTTGCCCAGGCGCGCGGACAGTGTGGTCATCGACAGCTCCGGCCTCGACCGCATCGTCTCGCTCAACGAAACCGACATGACCGTCACCGTCGAGCCCGGCATCAGCTGGAAGGCGCTCGACGATGCGCTGGCGCCGCGCGGTCTCAAGGTGCCTTTTGTCGGCACCTTCAGCGGGCTTGCCGCCAGCGTCGGCGGCACCATGAGCCAGAACGCCAACGGCCATGGTTCCAACGCCAACGGCATTTCGGCGGACAGCGTCGTGGCGCTCGAAGTGCTGCTGCCGGACGGGACGTTCGTGCGCACGGGCACGACCGGATCGCAGGCGAGCCGGGGCCGCTTTCGCAACTACGGCCCGGACCTTGCCGGGCTGTTCCTCGGCGATTCCGGGGCGCTGGGGATCAAGACCGCGATCACCCTCAAGCTATTGCGCCGCAAGCCCGCGCACGAGACCGCGTCCTTCACCTTCCCCGACTTCGCCGCGCTGCACGGCTGCATGTCCGCCATCGCCGGCATGAAGATCGAGGAGAAGTCCTTCGGCCTCGACCTCGCGCTGTCGCAAGGGCAGATCGCCAAGCAGGACACCGGCACGATGCTCTCGGTGGCCAGGGGCGTGTGGCAGTCCTCGCCCAGCGCGCTGGCGGGCGCGCGCAGTCTGCTGCGCATGGCGGCAGCGGGACGGCGGGTGCTGGCCTCCGCGCCTTACGCCGCGCACTACATCGCCGACGGCTACTCCGCCATCGAGGCGCGCGCCAAGATCGATGCTATCCGCAAGGTCGCGCTCGGCTTCGGGCGCGAGATCGCCAACTCGGTGCCGACGGTCGTGCGCGCCATGCCGTTCCAGCCGCTGCACAACATGCTCGGCCCCGCAGGCGAGCGCTGGGTGCCGCTGCACGGCCTGCTGCCGCACTCGCGCGTCGCGGCGTTCCATGCCGCCTTCACGTCCTACGTCGACGGCAAGCGCGCGGAGATGGATCGCAAAGGCGCCTATATCGGGGCGATGTTCTCGTCGATCGGGGCGGGGACGTTCCTTTACGAACCGGCACTGTACTGGAAGGACGCACTGACGCCCTATCACGAACGGATGATGGAGCCGGGTTACCTTGCCGGGCTGCCCCGCTATGCCGAAAACCCCGACGGTGCCGCGCTCGTCGAGGAAATCCGCACCGAGATCATCGGTCTGATGCATGCCCACGGAGCGGGCCATTTCCAGGTGGGCAAGCTCTATCCCTACACGCGCGAGCGTGACGAGGGCGCGTTGACGCTGCTGCGTGCGGTGAAGGCGCAGGTCGATCCAAAGGGCCTGCTCAACCCGGGTGCGCTGGGGATTTGACCCCTGCCTCGTCATTGCGAGCGAAGCAATCCAAGGCAGTATAACGCCGCCCTGGATTGCTTCGCTTCGCTCGCAATGACGAGGGATGCGGCTATTTCCTGCTGATCCGCACCGGCAGCTCATCCAGCCCTCGGAAGGTGAAGCTGTTGATCCACGGCCGCTCGGCGGAGAGGATCGCCACGTCGTAGCTGCCGAAAAGCTCAGTAAAGAACTCCGCCAGTTCCATCTTCGCCAGCAGGTGACCGAGGCAGAAGTGCATGCCCGGCCCGAACGCCATCGAGCGGTTGTTGTCGCGGTCCGGGTCGATCTCGTCAGGCCGCTGCCACATGCGGGGGTCGCGGTTGGCCGATATGTTCATGCCGTAGACGAAGTCGCCCTTGCGGATCGTGTGACCATGCCACTCGAAATCCTCGCGCGCGATGCGCAGCATGCCCTTGGCCATGCCGATGTAGCGCAGCAGCTCGTCCACCACTTTCGCCGCATCGGCCGGCCCGGAGAACAGGCGCGCCTGCAGCGCGGGCCGCTCGTGCAGTTCCAGCATGCCCAGCGTCAGCATGTGCATCGTCGTCTCGAACCCGGCGATGATCGTGGCGTGGCAGGCGCCCAGCAGCTCGTCGTCGGAAAGCTGGTCGTTGGCATCGCGCGCCTGGACGAACTGGCTGAGCAGGTCTTCCTTCGGGCTCTCGCGCCGCTCGGCGATCAGCTTGAGCAGTTCGACGTTCATGTCGGCGAGGGTCTGGTGATAGAGGTCCACCATCTCGCGCGTCAGCACGGCCGCGCCGGTGGCCTGCTGGATCGCGCCCGCCCAGTCGGCGAACTGGTCGCGCAAGTGGTCCGGAATGCCGAACATCGCGGTGATCACGCGCGCCGGCAGTTCACGCGCGACGGCGTGCACGTAGTCCACCTCTCGCCCGTTGACTTCACGCAGGATGTCCTCGCTGATCTTGCGCGAGGCGGGGCGCAGGGCATCCACCACCTTGCGCGAGAAGGCGTTCGCCATCAGCCGCCGCAGCCGCGAGTGGACGGGCTGGTCGACGTTGGAGATCCACTTCTCCTCGAAATGCGCGACGAGCGGATACTCGGCGCGCACATCGGCCACCAGCGTGGAAAGAAACGGCACAATGCGCGAGGCGGACAGGCGCTGGTCGCGGAACGTCGCCATGACATCTTCGTAGCGGGTGACGATCCACGCCTGCTGCTTCTCGCTCCAGAACACCGGGTCCTGATCCTGGAGCGCACGCAGCGGGCTCCAGGGATCTTCGAGGAAGGCCGGGGAGCCGAAGTCGACATCCTGCACCGGTTCTGCGATTCCGGTCTCTCCGGCCATATCCGTCACTCCTTCAGGTCACATCTTGTAGCGGAAGCCGACGCGCCACACGCGCGGCTCCAGCGGGATCTTGTAGCCGAACAGGCCGGGCACGAACTCGGCCGAGGCGAACCAGTCCTTCGAATTGAACAGGTTGCTCGCCTGCGCGTAGAACTGGATATGGTCACCCGGCAGCTTGTACGTCACCGAGGCGTTGGCGCGCCCGATCGCCGGGTTTTCCGAAGCCTGCGAAAGCGAGACGAGCGAGTTGTACGACGTTCGGTAGCTGTAATCCGCCGCCAGCGTCACCGTGCTGTCGCCGATCGGAAGGTCGGCGGTGCCGCCCACCTGATACTGCCAGCGCGAGATCAGCGGCAGATGCTCCGCCCCTGCCTGCGCCGCCTGCGAACCCGGGTCCAGCTCCTGATATTTGTCGTAAGTATAGGTGAGGTTGCCGAAGAAGCTTATGCCCTGAACGGGTCGCAGCGTGGTTTCCAGTTCGATGCCCTGCACCTTCGCCTTCGCCGCGTTCTGGGTCAGGTAGCTGCCCGCGACATTGCCCAGCGCCAGCGTCTGCAGGTCGGTAAGGCTCTCATGGTAGGCGGCGAGGTTGAGCTGGAGCGCGCGGTCGAGCAGGTCGACCTTGGCACCGATCTCGTAGGACCATGCGAACTCCGGCGCATAGGGCCTTCCGAAGCCGGCCGGTTCGCCCGAGTTGAGGGAGTTGAACCCGGCCGCGCGATAACCGCGCGCAGCGGTGGCATAGACCATGCCGGTGTCCGACCACTTCCATTGCAGGTTGAACTTGGGCGTCCAGACATTCGCCTTGATGCCATAGTTCAGGGCGTAGATCGTGCCTGCGGAATCAGGCGTCGTGCCGAAGAACGACTTGATGTCATGGGTATAGCGAATGCCCGCCGAAGCCGTCAGCCCGGGAATGATCTCGTAATCGGCCTGACCGTAACCGGCATAGCTCCTGGACTTCGTCTCGATGCTGGAGGGAGGAAGCGGGAAGCCGGTGAAGATGTCGTTGGTGTCCTGCCTTGCATGCTCGCGGAAGTAGAAGAAGCCCGCGATCACATGGAGGCGATCGTCGGCGCTGTTGGCAAGGACCTGCAGTTCCTGCGTAAACTGGTTCTGCTTGCCGAGACTGTCGCGATAGAATCCCGGGATCGGATCGGCATTACTGCCCGGCGCGACGTAGCCGCCCGCGAAGTCGAGCGCCCAGTGTTCATCGAGATGCTGATAAGCGGTGATCGAACGCACCGTGATGGTGTCGGTGAGATCATAGCCGAAGCGGCCGGAGAACGAATACTGCTCATTATTGCCGATCGCCGGCAGAGGCGTGCGCGTCTGATAGAAGCCCAGCGCGGGATTGTAGGGCGGCGTATCGTTGATCGGCAGGAAGTGCTGTCCGTCGCTGGTGCTCTTGGCATAGCGTGCCGTGACGACCGCCTCGACCCGGTCCACGTTGGTCAGGCCGAGCGCCACCTGGCCGCCATAGCGTCGGAACTTGGTGACGTCCTCCCGGGTGAAGACGTTGTACTGCCAGCCCTTGTCACGGTTGTCGTAGAAGCCCGAGGCCGCAAGCGCGAGGTTCCCGGTGAGCGCCGCGCCGACGCTGGCCTTGGCCTTCACTTCATCGAAGCGGGCGTAGCTGATGTCGAAGTTGGCCCAGTTATCGCCGTTGGGCTGCCGGGTGACCAGCTTCATAGCGCCGGTCATCGAGTTGCGGCCGTAGAGCGTACCCTGCGGCCCGCGCAGCACTTCGACCCGCTCGATATCCGCCAGGTCATAGTCGGCTGCCGAGAGGCGGGACTGGTAGACGTCGTCGATGTAGATCGCGACCGGGGATTCCGAAGTCACCGACCCACCGCTCTGCTCCAGCGCGCCGCGCATGGCGATCTGCAGCGTGCTGGGCGACGCCGTGCCCTGGCTCAGATAGAGACCCGGCGTGTTCGATGCGAGAGCGATCACGCTGTTGACCGCGCGGTCCTCCAGCATGGCGGAATTGAACGCGCTGACGGCGATCGGCGTGTCCTGCAGCGATTGTTCACGGCGCTGCGCGGTGACGACGATATCGTTCCCGCCAACGGCGTCGGAAGAGGCCTGCGGAGCCTCCTGCGCCATGGCGGGCACCGTAGAAAGAGTGGTGACGAGAGCAGTGCCGAAAAGGAAAGCGAACCGACTGGACATGACGATTTTCCCCGAACCTTTGTTGTCCGGTGAAGGTGCCTCACGTGCGATTTTGAACAATTTGAATCGAGTTTGTTGATCACCAGCCGATGATTTATCACTAGGCGGAGAGCCCCCAGAATCCGTGCTTGCCCGCGAACGACGAAGGTTAACCGCGAGACAGGCTCACGGCTGCGACTGAGCGGACGATGGGCCGAAAGCGCACTTTTTCGGGATATCAAGTCACGATGATTCAAGACAATTTTGCCGGACTGAACGTCGTGGTCACCGGCGGTGCAGGCGGTCTGGGCCAAGCCATCGTCACGGCCTTCGCCGCACGCGGAGCCACCGTCATCAGCGCCGATCTCGCCGCCTCGGGCGACACGTCGACCGATGGCAAGATCATCGAGCGCACGCTGGACGTAACCAGCGAGGACTCCTGGATCGCCCTGATGGACTACATCGACCGCGAACTGGGCGGCATCGACGTGCTCGTCAACAACGCCGGCATCTACCGCCCCAACATCGCGTTCGAGGACATGCCGCTGGAGATGTGGCAGAAGCACTTCGCGATCAATTCCGACGGCGTGTTCCTCGGCTGCAAGCACGCGATCCGGCGAATGAAGGTGAAGGGCAACGGCGGCGCCATCGTCAACATGGGTTCGGGCATGTCGATCACCGCCAACCCCACCGGCGCGGCCTATTGCGGCTCCAAGGCGGCGGTGCTGATGACCACGCGCACCGCGGCGCGCGCGGCGGGCCGCTACGGAGTGCGCGTCAACGCGGTGCTGCCGGGCGCAGTGCCCACCGAGATGCTCATGGGCAACAAGCTGGACGGCGAGAGCGACGGCGATTTCCTCGCCAAGATGGAAACCTACAGTCCTCTCGGCCGCCTCGCCACGCCGGAAGACATAGCGAATAGCGTGCTGTTCCTTGCTGATCCGGCCAACAAGGCGGTGTCGGGCGTGTTCATCCCGGTCGACGGCGGCAATATCCCGGGCGCCTGACCGGGACTTCCCATAGGGCATGGAAAAGCCCGCCTCGCACAATGCGAGGCGGGCTT
>NZ_BAAILP010000127.1:28242-44059 GCF_054589055.1 Novosphingobium sp. 11B
GGCCCGGTCGTGATCTCGGCCGGGTTGAGACGGTATCGGGAGAACACCAGCAGGCTCAGGAACTGCGTGACCACCGGCACCGCCGAATAGAGCAGGATCACGCCGAGCACCGCGTGCTGGCTCTGCTGCACCACGCCGTGGGTGGAGGAGACGAAGCCGAAGCCGCTCATGATGATGCCTGCCACAAGCGGGCCGAGCGCGAAGGCCAGCTTCTCCGCCGCGCTGAAGATGCCCGAGAATACGCCTTCGTTGGCCGATCCGTGACGGCGGCGATGGAGGTCCACGGTATCGGTCAGCATCGAGAACGAGAGCAGCAGGAAGCCGGTGTTGACCACGCCGATGAACACGCCGCGCGCCAGCACCAGCAGACCTTCGCGCGTAAGATCGCCGATCAGCGGCAGCGATACCACGACCGGGCTTTCCGGCTCGACGAAGAACCACGTCACGGTGACCAGCATCCACAGCACCGAGCCGACGACGTAGACCTTCTCCTTGCCGAAGCGGCGCGAGAGATAGAGGAACGTCGGCTGGCTCAGCAGGCTGCCGCAGGCCATCGCGATCACGAAGGTCGGGATGATGTGCACCAGGTTCAGCGCATAGACGTAGTAGAACCCGATGACGGTATAGCTGGACGCCATGCCGATGCCCTGGATGAACGTCGTCGCCAGCAGCACCATGAACGGCTTGTTCGACGCCACCGAGCCAAGCTGGTCGAGCAGCTTGCCGGGCGCCTGCGCGCTCTTGAGCAGCGGAACGCCGCGCAGTCCGATCGCGGGCACCAGCATCGAAACGATGCAGACCACGGCGAACGAGTAGGCCATGACGTGCCAGCCGTGCGCGCCGCCGCCGAGTGCGAAGACCAGCGGCTGCGCCACGCCGACGCCGATCACCACGCCGCCGATCGTCGCGGCCATGCGGAAGGTCAGGATGCGCGTGCGCTCGTGCGCGTCGTTCGACAGTTCGGAGGCGACCGCGAGGTACGGCACGGAGAAGATGCTGAACGCGGTCGAGGCAACCAGGAACAGCACGCAGACCGCTCCGGCCGCGACATAAGGGCTGGGATACTCGACGATCGTGAAGAGACTGGCGAAGCCGATGCTCGTCAGGATCGCGCCGACGGTCAGGAACCGGGTTCGTCCCCAGGTCTCCTTCTTGCGATCGGAAAAGACGCCCACCAGCGGGTCGCAGACGATCACCCACAGCTTCGGGATCAGGATGACGAAGCCCGACAGCCAGGGCGGGATGCCCAGGATGGTGGTCATGAAGATCGGCAGCAGGACGGCCGGCGTGTCGCGGAAGATCTGCGCGCCGAGCTGACCGGCGCCGTAGGCGATGGCCGTGCGGGTCGGAACCCGGTTCGAGTCATGTGTCATGACGATGTCGCTAGCGTCCTTGAGGGAGAGAGGAGGACCAAGAACAGGACGCTAGCTTACACGTGGGTATCGATGGAAGGGCGAGATCGCCTTGTCCGCACAGCGAGAACCATGCGGCGGCTTTCGAACCTTACGCGGCCTCCCGCTGCGTGGCCGGGATGAAGCCCAAGGGCAGGCCCGCATCGGTGACGAAGCCGTAAAGCGGCTCGCCCGGCAGGGCGTCGGCTACAATCGAACGGACCTTGAAGAGACTGTCGAGGTCGATGCCGGTGTCGATGCCCATGGCTTCGAGCATGAAGGCCAGATCCTCGGTCACGATGTTGCCGCTCGCCCCCGGTGCGAAGGGGCAGCCGCCGAGGCCGCCGAGCGAGGCGTCGATCGTGTCGAGCCCGCATTCCAGCGCCGCCAGCACGTTGGCAAGGCCGAGGCCGCGGGTGTTGTGAAGGTGAATGCCGGTCAGCGCCTTGTCGCCCACCACGCCGCGCACCAGCTTGACGAGATGGCGCACGGCCGAAGGATCGGCATAGCCGGTGGTGTCGGACAGGCCGACTTCGTCGCAGCCGGCTTCCATCAGCCGCTCCGCCAGCCGCGCGATCTGCGCGTCGGGCACGGTGCCCTCCAGCGTACAGCCGAACACGGTGGACAGGCTGCCCTCGAAGTGCGGGCGTTCGCCCTCGGGCAGTTCGCGGATCATCGCGGTGATCCGGGCGGCTTCCTCGATCACCTGGTCGTGCGTGCGGCGCAGGTTCTTGAGCGAGTGCGTTTCCGAGACCGACAGCGGCAGGGTCAGCTTGTGCGCCCCGGCGGCGATCGCATCGGCCGCGCCGTGCGCATTAGGCACCAGAACCGCCACGGTCAGGCCGGGCAGCGTGCGCGCAAATGCGACGATCTCGGCAGTGTCCGCCAGTTGCGGCAGGAGCTTGGCGGGAACGAAGCTGCCCACCTCGATTTCGCGCACGCCGGTGGCGGCCTCGGCGGCGATCCACGCCTTCTTGGCCTCGGTCGGCATCACTGCCTTGACGTTCTGGAGGCCGTCGCGGGGGCCAACTTCGCTGATCAGAACCGACACGTCTCGCACGCTCTTTCATTGCCTATATTGTTATATTTATATATCATTTGTTCACAGCCTGTCCACCGGCGTTTTCATCGCCCGGGCTGATCACTCGGGAGACGCGAAATGACCAAGACCGCCGTGTGCATCTATGCCGAAGCCGATGGCGGATCGCGCCTCGCCGATCTTGAAATTCCGCTGACCCGCAAGGTGATCGCCGAGGATGGAACCGCGCACTGGGAAGGCATCGCCCCGGCCTCGATCTGGGGCATCGCGACCGGCGGCTCCAACCACGCCACCGACTGGCACCCCTGCGGCATGGCCGGTCTTTCGATCACGCTGGAGGGCGAGTGGGAGATCGAGGCGACCGACGGGACGCGGCGCCGCCTTGGCCCCGGCGACGTGCTGGTGATGCTCGACACCACCGGCACCGGCCACCGTTCGTGGCCCGGCGGGGAAAGCCGCTGCCTGACGATGGGCGTCGGTTTCGGCGAGGGCGTAGAGGACCAGATGCGCGCACTGCTGGCCGAGACCCTCGCCGCCCGCTGAGACCTGCGAACCGCTCAGTTTTCTACCAAGTCCCGCACCCGCGCGGCCAGTGTCTCGACGACGAAGGGCTTCGTGAGCACCTGCATTCCCGGCTCGAGGTGCCCGTTGCCGATCACCGAGTTCTCGGCGTATCCGGTGATGAACAGCACTTTCAGGTCCGGCCGCACCTGCCGTCCCGCATCCGCCATCTGGCGTCCGTTCATCCCGCCCGGCAGGCCGACATCGCTGACTAGCAGGTCGATCCGCACGTCGGACTGCAGGACCCGCAGCCCCGAGGCGCTGTCTGCCGCCTCGATCACCGTGTAGCCGAGGTCCTCGAGAATGTCGGTGATCAGCATGCGCACGCTCGGCTCGTCATCGACGACGAGCACGGTCTCGCCCGAACCGGCGCCCGAAACCTTCACCTCTACGCCCTGTGAAGCATCCTCGCCGGCGTCTCCATAGTGGCGCGGCAGGTAGATGCAAACCGTAGTGCCCTGCCCAACCTCCGAGTAGATCCGCACTTGCCCGCCGGATTGCTTGGCAAAGCCGTAGATCATCGACAGGCCGAGTCCGGTTCCCTGCCCGATCGGCTTGGTGGTGAAGAACGGGTCGAAGGCCTTGACGATGACGTCGGGCGTCATGCCGGTGCCCGTATCGGTGACGCACAGCGACAGGTACTGCCCTTCCGGAACGTCATGGGTCCGCGCGCCGGCACGGTCGAGCCACTTGTTCGCAGTCTCGATCGTGATCCGCCCACCTTCCGGCATGGCGTCGCGCGCATTGATGCACAAATTGAGCAGCGCGTTTTCCAGCTGGCTCGCATCCACCAGCGTCGGCCAGAGCCCGGCCGCGCCCACGGTCTCCACCCGGATCGCCGGGCCGACGGTGCGCTGGATGAGATCGGTCATGCCGTTCACCAGCATGTTGACGTTGGTGGGGCGCGGATCGAGCGTCTGCCGCCGCGAGAACGCCAGCAGGCGATGGGTGAGCGCGGCCGCCCGCCGCGTCGCGCCCTGTGCGGCGACGAGGTATTTGTCGACGTCGGCTATGCGCCCTTGCTTGAGCCGCGTGCCGACCATCTCGATGGCGCCGGAGATGCCCGCCAGCAGGTTGTTGAAGTCGTGGGCAAGGCCGCCGGTCAACTGGCCGACCGCCTCCATCTTCTGCGCCTGGCGCAGTTGCTCCTCGGCCTTCATCAGTTCCTCGGTGCGCTCGGCCACGCGCTGTTCCAGCGTCTCGTTGAGGGCCCGCAAGGCGGCAGCGGCGCGGTCGCGCTCCTGCTCGATCGCGCGGCGCTGTTCGATGTCGAGCAGCACGCCGGGGAAGCTCAGGGGTGTGCCATCAGGCCCATGCTCGACGCTGCCATTGGCCTCGATCCAGTAGTAGCGCCCGTCCGCGCGCATGACGCGGTACTGATGCGCATAGGACCCTCCGCGCCGGATCGCTTCCTGCATAGCGGCCGCCAGTCCGGCCTGGTCGTCGGGGTGTACGGTCGCGACGATCTGGTTGAGCGACAGTCCTTCCCGTCCCAGGCTGGGGTCGAGGCCGAAGGATTGCGCGAAAGCCTCGTCCACCGTGAAGCGGTCCTGCGGAATGTCCCAGAACCAGGTTCCGATTATCGCGCCCGCAGACAGCGCCAGTTGCACCCGCTTGATGTTCTCGCGCGCCAGCGCCTCGCTGGCGCGCAAGGCATCCTGCGCCCGGCGGCGCGCTTCGATGTCGCGGAACAGCACGGAAACCTGCCTGCGGCTCGCAGGCTCGACGCGGGCCGCGGAAACCTCGATATGTCGCCCCGCGGCGAGGAAGTAGCGCTCGAACCGGATCGGCTCACCGGTCCGCAGCACAGTGCCGTAGAGGTCCGCCCAGCCCTCGGCGTCGTCGGGTTCGAGTTCGCGCAGCGTCATGCCCACGACGTTGGAGATGCCCGACTGCCGCTCGTATCCCGAGTTCGCCTCGACATGGACATAGTCGCTGAGCGGGCCGTGCGGACCATCGAAGAATTCGATGATGCAAAACCCGTCCTCGAGCGCTTCGAACAGGGCGCGCAGTCGCTCCTCGCTGCGTTTCAGCGCAGTGATATGCTCGGCATCGAAATCGGCGGGCTGTGTCATGCGGGCGGTTGATCATCCTATTGGCAGCCCGTCCCTTGGCATGGCAGGGCTGCGACAAAAGCGCATCGCACACCTTCACGTTCCCGGCAATTTTGCGATTGCGCCAAAATCTGCCGGGACAGGCGACGCAGTTGCATTTGCGGGATTTGCGATTGACGAAACCCCCGGCCTCACCCCAGACGACAGGAAAAAGCCGCAACGCTAAGGACATCCATGACCAAGCCCGAAGCCCCCAGTCCGGGTTCGCTCACCCCCGATCGCCGCCAGTTCCTGGAAGGACTGGCCGCCCTCGGCGCCGCTGCCACTGCGGGTGCGCCGGCCGTCGAGGCTCGCGCTGCGAAGGCCGCTGCGCGCTCCCCTGTCAGCGATGCGCGGCTGCGTGAGGCGATCGATACGGTCGTGGTGATCTATGCGGAGAACCGCAGCTTCAACAACCTCTTCGCCGATTTCCCGGGCCTTGAGCAACCGCTGTCGAAAGTCCCGGCCGAGCGCTTCACCCAGCGCGACCGCAACGGCAAGCCGTTCGAGACCCTGCCGAAGATCTGGGAGGGCCTCGTCCCCGACCGGCAGGTGGTCGAGCATACCGAGTACCTGATCGGCCCCGATGACCTTGCGCCCCTGCCCAACGCGCCGTTCGCGCTGAAGACCAAGGAAGGCGATCCGCTGCCTCACGGCGTCGTGACCCGCGACCTTGTCCATGCCTTCTACCAGAACCAGTGGCAGATCAACGGCGGGCGCAACGACGGCTTCGTCGCCTGGGGAGACAGCGGCGCGCTCGTCATGGGCCACTACGCCGACACGCGCGCGCAGCTGCGTCTCTGGCAGGTCGCGCGCGAGTTCACCTTGTGCGACAACTTCTTCATGGGCGCATTCGGCGGCTCGTTCCTGAACCACCAGTACCTGATCGCCGCGCAGCCCCCGTTCTACCCCGATGCGGACAAGAGCCCTGCCGCGCGGCGTATCGCAAAGGTCGAGGGCGACGATCCCAAAGGCACCCGCCTCAAGCTGGAGCCGAAGACCGCGCCAAGCGCGATGGACGGCCCCGCCAGCTTCGTGACCAGCACCCTATCGCCTGACTTCTGGGCGGTGAACACGATGCTGCCGCCCTACACCCCCACGTACCTGCCCGATCCCGACAAGCCCGGTTACGCGGACTGGACGAACGGGCAGACGCTGGTGCCGCAGGATCATCGCACCATCGGCGACATGCTTTCCGCACGCGACATCGGCTGGGCCTGGTATGCTGGTGGGTGGAATTCAGCGCTCGGCAAGGACGCTTCGTTCCCCGCCCGGCCCAACCTGCAGCCGCATCACCAGCCGTTCAACTATTATTCCCGCTTCGCCCCCGGCACGAAAGACCGCGAGGAGCACCTGCGCGACGCGGGCGAAGGCAGCACCGCACGCACCAACCGCTTCCTCGCCGATGCGGAGGCGGGGCGCCTTCCTCCCGTCAGCTTCTACAAGCCGCAGGGCAACCTCAACATGCACGCGGGCTATTCCGACATCGATGCGGGCGACCGTCATATCGCCGCAGTCATCGACGCCCTGCGCGCCAGCCCGCAGTGGGAGCGTATGATGATCGTCGTCACTTTCGACGAGAACGGCGGCTGGTGGGACCACGTCGCCCCGCCCAAGGGCGACCGCTGGGGACCGGGCACCCGTATCCCGGCCATCGTCATCTCGCCGCGTGCCCGCAAGGACTTTGTGGATCACACGATCTACGACACCGGATCGATCGCCCGCTTCCTCACCCGTCGCTTCGGGCTCGCCAAGCTGCCGGGTCTGGCGATGCGCGAAGAGGCCATGCGTTCGGCGGGCGGCGTCGCTCCGGGGGACCTGACCGGAGCGCTCGATCTCTGATCGGAGCGCCGGCCAGGCCCCGGTTCAGGCCCTGCTTCAGGCCACTCCGGAAGCGACGAACCACGAACGGAACACGCCTTCGCTCTCCGGCCCGTACCGGAACGGACCGCTGCGCGCCGCCGGGCTGGTCGCCTGATAGCCGGTCTCTACCGAGGAGAACCCGGCCGCCTCGAACAGCGAGCGATAATCCGCGCTGAGCGCACCGCGCCAGTTCGGCTCGTTGTTGTACTGCGCTTCCAGTTCGCCTGACAGTTCGACCCAGGCATCGGAATTGTCGTGCAGCAGCGGCACCTCGAGGTGGACCGCGACGCCGCCCGGACGCAGCAGGCGGCGACTTTCGGCGATTATCGCCATCGTCGCGGCCTGCGAGGTCTCGTGGAACATCACACAGCTGAACACGAGGTCGAAGCTGCCGTCGGCAAAGTCGGTCTTCTCCGCGCTCTGCTGCGAGAAGTGAACGCCCGCGCCAAGGTGCTCGGCGCGGGCATGAGCATAGCGCAACATCGATGCGCCTACGTCGATGCCATGGACTTCCGCGCCGGGGAAGCAGGTCGCGGCGGGCACCGTGCTGGTGCCGATGCCGCAGCCCATGTCGAGGATGCGCGCCGGATTCAGATCCGGGAAGCGGGTGAGGACGTGCGCCATGGCGGTCTGCCCGCGCAGGTCGTTGAGCATGCCGCCGTTGCGGCCGAGCATGTAGACCGCACCACCGCGATCCATCATCGCGCCCTGCAGGATCGAGCCGTCGTCATGGGCATTGCCGCCCGGCATCAGGTGGATGTCGCCCCGCCGGATATAGTCGGGCACGGCGAAATCCGGATCGGTACGCACCGAACCCAGCGGTGCCTCGATCGCGGCGAGGTCTTCGAGGTCGCCCGCCTGCCGCTCGACGCTGGCGGCAACGCTGGACCACAGCTGGCGCTGCGATTCCCGCTTGAGTGACAGCCAGGTCGAGAAGCTCTCGTGCTGCCCCATGCGTTCGCGCAAGGCGGCGGCGGTGTTGTTGGCACCGGCGCTGGCCTTCTGCTCGGCGGCGGCGATGCGGGCCTGCACCGGCTCGATCCGGGTCATGACGTAAAGCTTGAGATCGCGCACGAACAGCTGCTCGGCCAGTTCGTCATGGCTCGGCACCGCGATCAGCGGGTGGTCGAGCTGGGCACGGCGTTCGGACATCTGTTCGCTCACGGCAGGGTCTCCTCGGCAGGGGCGTTCATTGCGGCCAGTTCCGCCTCGGCGGCTTCGCGCAAGGGGCGGAAGACCTTGTCGAGCGTGGCCTTGCGCAGACCTTCACGCTGCGCGGCGGCCTCCGCATCGGGCTCGAAGGCATCGACAGCGCCCGCGGGCAACGTGCCCGAGACGGCCAGAAGCCGCTCGGCGGCGTCGAGGCGGGCGCGCAGCACGGTCACTTCCGAAGTCAGGCCGACGATCATCGCCAGCAGTTGCTCGTCCATCGGTCGGCTGCCGTCGATGGCGTCGAGCCGGTTGGGCGTGCGGGGCAGGGATTTACGCGTCATGACTCGGGGAAGCTCTTGTTGCGTCAGTTGGACTGTACTCCGACTGGCTGCAACGTCGAGGCGGGCGGCTCAACCGCATCCTCGGCTGTCTCCGGCAGGCGATAACGCAGCATGATGATGCTGGCGATCACGGCGGCGAGCGCGGGCACCAGCGAGACGGTGACCATGATGCCGGTTTTGACGCTCGCGGGCTGCTCCTCCGCCCCGGCGCTGGTGGAGGAGACGAAGCCGGTCCAGCTCATGATCGTGCTGAACAGGAAGATGCCGAAGGCCGACGTGCCCTTCTCCACCATGACGAAAACGCCCGCGAGCATGCCTGCGCGGTTCTCGCCCTGGATGCGGCGGGAATAGTCCATGGTGTCGGTCAGCACGGTGTAGAGGCCGAGGAACACCCCGCCGCTCGCCGTGCCGGACAAGGCGCAGGCGATGTAGATGAGTGGAAAGGGCGAACCCGCCGGGATCAGTGCCCAGACGGTGTAGGCCACCGCGCACAGGCTGCCTGCGCTTACCAGAGCGTTGCGGCGCCCGAAACGGCTGGCCATGCGGACCCACAACATCTGCGAGATCACCATCATCGCCGTCTGCACCGCGAAGATCGTGCCGAGCGCGGTGTCGGTGACGTGCAGGACGTGGCGGGTGTAATAGGGGATCGCGGTGATATGGACGGCAAGGCCGGAGAACAGCACCAGCTTGAAGCCCATCAGGCACAGGAACGGCTTGTTGGACCACAGCGCCGCCCAAGTTGCTGCGAACGATCCGGTGGGCTTCTTCTCCGCCTCTACCGGGTGGCGCTCCTTGAGCAGCAGGAACGCGGCGATCCCGCCGAGCGCGATGGCAATGCCCAGCACCAGCGCGACATGGCCGTGCCCCGCCCGGTCGCTCCCCAGCCGCGCCAGCAGGAACGGCGCCGCCGAGGTCGCCGCGAAGCTACCGAGCGACGAGCCATAGACGCTGAAGGTCATCAGCCGCGAACGGGCGTGGAAATCGTCCGTGATCGCGCGCCCGATCGCAAGGTAGGGGATGCGGAACATGGTGTAGGCGGTCGAGTAGAGCAGCAGCGTGAAGCCCACGTAGAGCCACATGTTGTCACCCTGCAGCCCGCCCGGCACATTGAAGAGCAGGATCATCGACAGGCCTGCCAGCAACCCACCGCCTAGCAGGTAGGGCCGGAACTGGCCGAAGCGCGTGCGGGTACGGTCGCCGATGTAGCCCATCAGCGGATCGGTCATCGCATCGTAGATCTTCGCCGCGACGGTCAGCATCCCGGCCAGCGCGATGGCGAGGCCGAGCGAGTCCGTCATGAACCGCAGGTGCAGCAGCCCTACGGCGCTCACCAGCGCGGCGGAAGTGAACGAGCCGATCGCCCATCCGATGTACGCGCTTTTCTTCATTCCGGCACCTCCGTGGATGGTCTCGACCTGCATGATGCCGTCACTGGTCGGTCCACACGCTGGTCATGTCCGAGCTGCCGACCTTGGGGCAGCCCTCCCTGGGCAGCTGGACCGCGACCATGAACGAGCCTTCCGGCCCGGACTTCGAGATGTGCCCCTCCCCCGTGCAATCCTCTGCATAAGCGAGGTCGCCGTGCTTCAGTTCGTACTCGGTGCCGTCGTGCAGACCGATGATCATAGAGCCGAACAGCGGGACCAGCAGGGTCGGGTTATTGGCGACATGGAAGCCGAAGCCCGCATTGGGCTGCGAGCCACCGAGGGTCACGCGAATAGCCGTGCGGCGCAGCAGCGTGGCGATTTCCTGCCCGCGCGGCTCTACCACGTCGAGTTGTTCGGCGCGGGTGAGGCCGTCCGGGCCGGAGTAGAGGTGGAACACCCGCTTGATCCACGGCATCGGATCGCCGGTGCCCTTGAACTCCATCGGGAAGCCCTGCCCCGGCAGCGGCTTGACCGCTGTGGGAGCCTCGGCCGCATCGGCGTAATGGGACAAGCCCATCATCGCCATCAACATGCCGCCACCGGCGAGGAACTCGCGCTTGCTGTGCGTCGTCATCGCGGGCGATCTCCTCAGGCGGCTTCGCGGCGAGCGGGGGCGAAAGCGCGCGGCTCGCTGTCGGGACGCTGCCAGATCAGCGGCAGGTTCTCGCTGGGGGCGGGGTGGACGCCCTCGGGCTGGGTAAGGACGTCTACGCCCGGCACCGGGGTCAGGCCCTCGCGCGGGCACCAGTAGCTGTCGTCGCCGATCATGCGCATGGCAAGGCCGGTGCGCGCGAGGGTGTCGGAATCGTTGCCCTTGGAATAGTGCGGGATGTCGACGTGGAACAGCACCGCGTCGCCCGGCTCCAGATCCCAGGTGACGAAGCGGAACGGGAAGTCCGGATTGTCCCGCTCGGCCTGGAAATCGGGAAAGCGGAAGGTGCCGTCACCCGCCGGGCCGAAGCGCGATCCGGTTTCGATGCAGAACTTGTGATAGCCCGCGACGAACTCGATCTGGCCGTTCTCCCTGTTCACCGGCGAAAGCGCGACCCACAGGTTCGGGATCATCGTGCCGGTGAAGGGCCAGAGGTGGTCGGCGTGCCACTGCATGATCGAGGGCGAGAGCGGCGGCTTGCGGAACAGGTGATCGTGGAACATCTGCACGTTGTCCGCGCCGATCACCCGGCCGACGATCTCGCCTGCGGGCGAGTTGAAGACGAAGTCGCGGAACGGGCCGGGCTTGCGCCACAAGTGCGCGACCGAGATCATCGCCCCGTGCGAGGGTCCGGTCTGGCCGTAAGCCTCGGGATCGCTCTCAACCGCGCGCGCCGCTTCCTGCATCTTCGCGATCCATTCGGCGTCGAACATCTGGCGCAGGCATACCACGCCGTCACGGGCGTAGTCGTCGATGTCCTGCTGCGTGACGGGATTGAGAGGTTCCTTATTCATCGTCTTTCTCTTCTCAATTTGCGGAGGGCCGGGGTGTTGACGGCCGGGGATGGGCTGCAAGCCATGCGCGGGCGCGCAGGATCGCGTTCTGGCGCACGTCCTCGTAGAAAAGGCCGAGGTCGTGGTAATGCATGCTGTCTCCCGGCAGCGGCTTGAGGCCGAGCGCGGGATCGGGATCGACCACTAGCAGCCCGCGCTCGCACTTCGCGGAGACGGCGTGGGGAACGATGGCCTTGATGGCGCTCTCGTCAGGCGCGCCGGGAACGGCACCCTTCGCGGCATCGCGCGGGGCGGCGGGCTGCGAGCGGTCGAAGGTCAGCGGATTGATGCACAGGATCGTCGGATCGGCGCCCTGCGGCAGCACCGTGCGGTTGTAGGCTTCCGCGAAGGACGCCGTTTTCGCAAGGTCGGCGCTGGGCAGGATCGAACTCCAGTGGACCACGCAGCCGGTGCTGTCGGGCTTGTCGCACATCGTCAGCTTCGAGCCCGCCCGGTCGTACTTCGACGCCGGGAAGGTGATGCCGACGTCATAGGCCACGACCATGCGCGCGGCGAGCGGCTTGCCGTCGATCTCCTCGTCCAGCAGCCGCTCGAGATGCGCGGCGCCCTGGCTGTGGCCCACGAGGATGAAGGGGCGGCCCTTGTTGTAGTGGTCGAGGTAGTAGCGGAACGCGCGCTTCACGTCGCCATAAGCGAGCGCGAAGGCATCCTCGCGGATCTTGCCGCCTTCCTTCTGCGCGCCGCTGGTCGCCTGGCGATAGCGCGGGGCGAAGACACGGCAGCAGCCGTTGAACACCCCGCCCTGCCGCGCGATAACGCTGCCGTCGGTCCAGGCGTTGGTCGCCTTGTCCGGCACCGGCTGGTTGTAGCGATCCATCGAGCGATCGGTGGTCGGGTGGATGTAGAACACGTCGACCGGCAGGTTCTGCCGCGCCGTCGATCCCGGCGCGACCGCTGCGGCGGCGCCCTCGTTCCGGCCGTCAGCGGCCCAGTTGGATGCGCGGGCGTAGTTTGGGGCGGGTGGTACTTGCGCCATGAGAGGCGCGGCTGAGGCAAGGCCGGTAATGGCCGTCAGGATTCGGAATAGAGGCTTCACGTCCGCTCGTTCTCTTGTCTGAAGAGGAGATGGAGCCGGGATTCGGAAGGCCTCGCCGATCCGTCACGACCCCTTCAACCTGATCGGACGAAAGCGGGTTGAAAAGCTTACAAATCTCGGCAGGCGATAGAGTTTCCTTATACTGTCGCGGTCAGGGCGCGATCGCTCCGGTACGACTGGCGCAGTTGCGACGCGAACCGCCGTACCGACGCGCTCTTGTAACTGCCATGCACGCTGAGCAGGCCCAGGGCGGGCGCCTCTACCCGCGTGTCGGGTACGCGGCAAAGCGTCCCGGCCTCCAGTTCGGCCGCGACCAGGTCGTCCGGCAGCATGCCCAGCAAGCCGCCGTCGAGCACGAGCGAGCGGATCAGGCTGATCGAACTGGAGCGAACCGCCGCCTTTGCAGGCGTCATGCCCAGATGCTCGAGCATGGCGAGCAGGCCCTTGGCCTCATCCTGATCGGGCGCGAGGTTGGGCACCGCGACTTGCGCCCAGTCATGCGGGGCGAGCGGCTGACCGGAAGCGATCTCGTCGAAAATGCGGTGATCGGGTCGCGCGAAGACCGAGTAGAACTGGCAGACCAGAAGATCGAAGTCGAACTCCTCGTCCTCCGGATCGACGTTTGCGTTGGCGCAAAAGGCGAGGTCGATCTCGCCTTGACGCAGCCGCTCGTGCAGTTCGGAACTGTAGCCCTCGACGATGCGCAGGGCGACGTCGGGGTCGGTCTCGCGGAACTTCGCGACGATGCGGGAGAACTGCGCATTCACCATCACCGGGTGCACACCCAGCTCGATGATCTGCGCGCGGCTGCTGCGCTCGACTTCGGCGAGCAGGCGATTCTGCTCGCTGACGATCAGGCGGGCGCGCACGATCAGCCGTTCGCACGCCTCAGTCGGCTTGATGCCGCGCGGGCCACGAATGAACAGCGAAAGGTTGAGGCTTTCCTCGAGCTGGCGGATGCTCCAGGTCAAGGCGGGCTGCGACATTCCGAACAATTTCGCGGCCTTGCGAAAGCTGCCGGACTCGTAGACCGCGATCATACGCTCGAGTTTGGCGATGTTCATTGCTGCCTCCTTCGTGGCGTGGAGGCGAACGATCGATCAAGCCTATAAAGAAGAGTAATAGATAATTTGGATTATCCGCCCTGCGAGGGGATGGCACGGCATGGGTTCACCCACCTTGCGGCCGCGCCCAGTGTGACCGGTGCCGAAACAGGGCGCCGCTGCCGCGCACCGCCCTTACGGAGCCGTCCCATGTCGCTAGAAATCCTTGGAGTCCTGCTCCACCGCAACGCATCGGAGATCAGCCGCGGCGGTGGCCCCGCGTTCGATGTCGACATGATCGAGAAGATGGCCCGCGCCTTCGACGAGAACGACTTCGACCGCGTCCTGATCCTGCAGAACTCCTTCGCGCCCGATCCTTTCGCGATCGCCAACTATGCGGCGGCAGTGACGGAAAAGCTGGCCTTCATGGTCGCCCACCGCCCCGGATTCATCGCGCCGACCATGGCCGCGCGGATGTTCGCGACGCTCGACAACCTCAGCGGCGGCCGCGCCGGGGTCCACGTCATCACCGGCGCCAACGACACCGAACTGGAGTGCGACGGAGACTTCCACACCAAGGAGGAACGCTACCACCGCAGCGCCGAGTACGTCGAAATCATGCGCAAGGTGTGGTCCAGCGGCACCCCGGTGGACCATAACGGCACCTACTACCGGTTCAACAACGCCTTGTCGGAGCTCAAGCCAGTGGGCGGCAGCGCGATCCCGGTGTACTGGGGAGGGTCCTCCCCGCTCGCGCTGGAGAAGGGCGCCGAAGTCGCCGACGTCTACGCCATCGGCGGCCTCAAGCCGCTCGACCAGATGGCGGGCACCGTCGCGCAGATCCGCGATGCCTGGGCGCGCACCGGCCGCCCTGTCCGCATCCAGACTTCGGTGCGCGTGATCGTCGGCGAGACCGAGGATGCCGCGTGGAGGGCCGCCGCCGACGTCGTCGAGGCGCTGCGCGAGACCGCGCTCGAACAGCAGCGCAAGATCGCCGGCAGCGACGAGGCGCTGAGCACCGGCATGCGTCTCGATCCCAAGCTGGCCACCACCAAGGGCGGTTCTGGCCGAGAGGAGCTGGAGGCGATCGCGGGCGGCAAGGACCTGCTCGACAAGCGGCTGTGGGCCGGGATCACCAAGGTGTCGGTCAGCTTCTCCACGCCGATGCTGCCGCCCGCGCTGGTGGGCACCGCCGAGCAGGTCGCCGATGCGATGATGGACTATTACGCGATGGGCATCACCGGCTTCCTGATGCGCGGCTTCGATCTCTACGGCGACATCGCCCTGCATGGCCGGGACCTGATCCCCACGCTGCGCCGCCTAGCCGCCGAGCACGACGCCCGCGTCGGCCTCTCCGAAACCCAGCCCGTCTGAGGACCGTCATGAAGCGCTTCATCCCCATCCTTGCAGCAGTGTTCCTCTCGGGCGCCTGTTCCGCCGCCGACCGCCCGGCCCCCACACCGCCGCCGGTCTCGCCGCTATCGCCGGGAGCCGAGGCGTTCCGCGTGCTTCACATGTACGGCGGCGACGACGGCGAATCCCACCTCGAGATCAAGGACCTGCCGCGCACCGGCGGCGTCCCCGGCAAGAGCGTCCAGACCCGCCTCTACGCCACCGACGTGGAGATCGGGGACGCGCTGCCCGGCGACTTCATCGATTATCACGGCGTATCGACGCCGCGCTTCCTGATCGTCCTGTCGGGCCAGCTGGAAGTCGGCTTCGGCGACGGATCGAAGCACGTGCTGTCCAAGGGCGACATCGTGCTCGCCGACGACGTGACCGGACGCGGCCATACCTCGCGCACCATCGGCACCGAGCCGGTGCGCATCCTCACGGTGCGGTTGCCCAAGGAAAACAGCTTCCAGCCCAAGCTCAATCCGTGCCCTGAAGGCGTACCTGCCGAGCAGTGCGTCAGCGCCCGCCTCACCGGCCGGCAAACGGGCGCACCGCCCTCCGACAAGAAGTAACCCACACCAAGCCTAAGGAATCGACGTGGCAGCATATATCGTAGCAACCGTGGTCATCACCGACGCCGAGAAGTTCGGCGCCTACGTAACGGCCATCGCCGGTCTCAGCGAAAAGCACGGCGGCGAATACCTCGTGCGCGGCAAGGTGAGCGAAGTGCTCGAAGGCGACGTCAATCCCGACGAGCGCGTGGTCGTCTCGCGCTTCGAGACCGAGGAAGCCGCCCTCGCCTATGCCAAGAGCCCGGAATACAAGGCTGGTGCGGCGTTGCGCGAAGGCGCAGGCACCGTGCAGACGCGTCTGATCATCGCTCCCTGAGATTTTGTGTAGAAAATGCCCGATTGGGCATTTTCTACACGGCACCGGCCCACTCCCCCACCCGACCACCCAACGGTAG
>NZ_BAAILP010000128.1:0-384 GCF_054589055.1 Novosphingobium sp. 11B
TAGCACATTGGGAAGCGGCCCCTCGAAGGGGCGCACTGCCTTGATGAAGGCAAGGGCGCGTAGCGCCCGCAGGCTTCATCAAGGCAGTCATGATCGGCCCGCAGGTCTCTAAAGTGAAGTTGTCGACTCAACCCTTTGGAGACAGACCGACCATGACCAAGCGTAGCTCTAATCCCACCGACGCCGTGCTGGTAGCCATCGATATGTCCAAACACCGCCAGGAGGTCCTGATCGAACGTCCAGAAGGCGGACGCCGACGTCGCATGACGGTGATGGCGACAAAGGCAGATTATGATCGCCTGGCCACGGATCTTAGCGACATCGGGCGTCCGATCATCGTCGGCTTCGAGGCTACTGGTAACTACCATCGCACGCTGGCGCATC
>NZ_BAAILP010000129.1:0-19320 GCF_054589055.1 Novosphingobium sp. 11B
CCATGCGCCGTCAGATCGACTGGAACGGCAATCTGCGTGCCCGGCTCGGCGTGACAACGCGCAGCGGCATCATGCCCTATGTGACGGGCGGCCTGTCCTACGCCAAGGTGAGCAACAGCTTCACCACCAGCAACGGGGCGAACAGCTTCACCGAAGTCAACCGCAAGGAAGATGCCTGGGGCTGGAACGTCGGCGGCGGCGTGGAAGCCAAGGTCGCGCGGAACTTCTCGATCGGCGCGCGCTATCTCTATACCCGCTACAATGCCGACGATTACCGTGTCGATGTCGGCGCGGGCACGGCTCCGCCGACCAACCCCTTCCGCATAACGCCTTCCGGCGGGGCAAGCATCAATCGCGGCGACAAGTTCGATACCCAGAGCGTGATGGTGACCAGCAGTCTGCGTTTCTGATCAGTTCGATTGCAAGACATGGCCGCCGCGTTGAACTCTCGACGCGGCGGCTATTGCGACAGGAAAGGGGCGCAATGACGAATGGCGCTTCAACCTGATGGAGTGATCCGCCAGACCGTGTTCGACAAGTCGTCGGCGACCCCCAGCGTGGGGCGGACCGGATCGTAGGTCGCGCCCACCGCACACCCCCGGGACTTGCCGTCGAAGCCTATGAACCCGATCACGAATTCGCGCGGCTTGCCGGAAGGACGGCCGGTCGTGAAGGGAAACCATACCACCTTGTATCCCAACCAGTTGGCGGCGATGCCAACTGCCGTGCTCGCCTTCCGCCCCATCTCGGGCTTCTACGGATGGACGCGCGGGTCTGCGTGATTGCCGTAGTAGCTATAGGGCCAGCCATAGAACGCGCCCGGATTAACCGAAGTCATGTAGTCCGGCGCGAGATCGGCGGCACGCAGATCGCGCAAGGCCGCGTCAGTCCAGCGGATCTCGTCGTTGCTGACGCGGGATGCAGGGTCGTCAGGCGCTTCGGAAGCAGGACCGCATGCCGCCAGCGCTCAAGTCACGGGCAGCAGCGAAGAAGCGATCGACCTATTGCGCACGGAAATCTCTTTGGAAGACTTCGATTACAATCGGTTGTAGCGGCATATGTTGCTTGCGGCGCAAAACGATGCGTATCGACCGGCTGCGCGGGAGCAGCTCGAACGGCAGCGACAGCGCGCCTGTGAACTCGCCGCGACGCCCATTCGTGAACGATCTCGGACGAACGCTCGGTGGGGCGGGCAGCCTTGGCCTCAGGTGTCTCGGGACTGCCGGTCACGCCTGGCCGCTTTGGGGAGGCTCACGGCTTTCCAGCAGGCGCTTTAGCGCGGCGAGATCCTTCTCGACCATCGCGGCGTCCTGATCGAAATCGGCTTCGCTCATGCCCGGCTGCCGGAACAGCGTGAACGCCACCTGTGTGCCGGTCCCGTTCTCGATCATGCGCAGCGGGATGTAGATGACGGGCTTGCCCGGCAGCGTGACCCAATGGTCGAGCACGCCGAATTCATTGGGAGGGCTGAACCTGATCGTGGCCTCCCCCAGCGGTGTCTCTGCCCGCCACGTCTCGCCTTCACGGTGAAGAGAGGACGACATGCCTGCCGCCCATTCCGGAAAGTTTTCGGGCTGGCTGGCAAAGGCGTAGGCCTCTTTCATGGAACGATCGATCGTCAGGCCGATCAGGCGGGCTTCGAGACTTGCCATCGCACAACTCCTTTGCCGGTATTCCGCGCGCGCCTCTGCGGGCCGGGGCAAAGGCGCTGGCCGATCGTATCGTCAAAGTTTGCTGGGCGACATCGGGAAAGCTGCCGTCATGTCCCGATGAGCATGATCACGCGCCGGATGGCGAGAGCTGGCCGGCGTAGGCCACTATGATTATGACCGTGATCGCACAGGCAGTTTCCAGGGCCAGCGACCATTTGAGCATTGTGACAGCGCTCGGCGAGCCCGCGACAACCGATGGAACAAAACGCCATCTGTTGAGAGCGGCAAAGCCAAGCATTGCGCCGAAAAACAGGATTTTGGCGCCGATAAGCGAAAGCCAAGATCCGTATGACAAAGTGCCGAGGCCGTCTTTTGACGGATCAGCGATCAACCAGGCGTTAACGAGACCGGAGCCGATCAGCGCGGCGACGACAATGGTTCCGGCGTCGGCGAATTCGGCAAGATCGCATATCACCTGTGCGGGCTCCAACCCGCAGAACAGCCGCGTGGTGAACGACAGGAGCGCACCTAGCCAGAGCGCCGCGGCGAACAGATGGATGACGTCGCTGGCGTGAAGCAATGTTCCCGATGATCCTTCACCCGCGCCAGCGTGACCTGCCCAGGCCGATGTCGCAAGGGCGAGAAGCGCGAAGACGGAAAGTAGCCACGGAGTGGGACGCCATGCGAGCGCAGCGCAAAACAGCACCAGAAATGCCAGGCGTGTCTGCACTACGTTTCCCAACGGTGTTGCCCGCAGGACCATGAAGACGGTTTCGGTGTCGAGCTCGTGCAGTTCCACCCCTGCCATGGCTGCCACATTGACGATCGCCCATGCTGCGGAAGCGACGATGGCAATGACCGCTATGCACAGGAGAACGATGCGCCGGGCCGGATCGTATGGCGGCCTGCGCCGGATCGTCCCGTAAAAGGGTAGCCCCGCCGCTCCCAACAGAAACAAGTAACTTGTGAAACGGGCGACGACGAGGGCGTTCACGCAAGCGCCCTTAGCGAACCGTGAAAGTATAGGAGCCCTCGACCCGGTGCTGGTCGGCGGCTACGGCATGCCAGGACAGCATATAGCTCCCGGTCGGTAGGGGGCGGGGGAGGGCGACCGAAAGGATCTTGCCGTTTGCCTTGGCGGTAATGCCCTTGATCGGCATCGGCTTGTGATCGGCCATGCCCGGCATACCCGTCATGACGAGGTCGACACCTGATAGCGGCCCGACGAGATCTTCTGAAAACGTGAGCGAGATCGCATTGGCCTTGCCAACCGTCGCGTTTACCGCCGGCATTGCGTTCACGAGCTTGGGATGGGCGAATACGATGGAAGGGGCGGCGGCAACGGCAACGGCAAGGGCCAGGGCGGCGGCGGTGAGGGAAACCAGGCGCATGGAATGTCCTTTATCCAGTCGGGGAAGGATTCCGACCGACTTGCACCTGAAGATACGCGGCTGTCCGTTGCATCCCTCAAACACCGCTGGAGAATTTTCGCGCCTTCCGGCACTGAGGGATGTGCGCAGGCTTCGCGTATAAAGAGATGTGATGGATCATGGCGAGACTGGGCAGATGAACGACCTTGAGGATATGTTCGGCATCTTGCGTGACGAGCGAATGCCCGATGCACTGTCCTCTATCAACGGCGCCGTGCTGGCCGGGGTTGCGGCCGGGCAGCAGCGTCTGGCGGTTCGTCGTGGTCTGCTGACGGGGTGCGGCGTGGCGATCATAGTAGGGCTGTTTGGCGCTTATTCCCAGCAACCGTCCGTCCTCGATCTGGGGCGCAACGACCGCGACGCGTTACTGACGATACCCGATGCCGCGCCCTCCCGAATTCTGAAAGTCTGAGCATGGTGTCGCTTTATCGGTATTGCGTCGTAGCGGTTGCAACGGCCCTGATGACGCTGGCGGCGCTGTGGATCGGACAGAGCCTGCGGGCAAACATGTCGGGTGAAAGCGGTCTGCATGTTGTGCTTCATCACGATCTCACGCTGGATGCGGAACAAGGGCGTCGTATCGACAAGCTGGAGCAGGATTTTTCGGTACACCGCCGCAGAATCGAAACCGAGATGCGCGCCGCCAATGCCGATCTGGCCGCTGCGATCACCCGCGAACATGCCTATGGCCCCGATGTGGAAAAGGCGATCGACCGCTCGCACATGGCCATGGGTGAATTGCAGAAGGCGACGCTGCAGCATGTCTTCGCCATGCGCAGGGTGCTGCGTTCCGACCAGACCGGCCGTTTCGACAAGGCCGTGGCAAAGGCCCTGACGTCGCCGCCGCAGGACTGACGCCGCGGTGACGGGTTCCGCTTCCAAGGACGATTCCAGAGACGATGCAGCCGCCGTGGCGGCAGCGCTGGCGGGGAAACAGTTCGGGTTCGACGCGCTTATGGAGGCGCATCGCAGCGCGGTGTTCCGCATGGTGCGCGGCTATCTGGACCATGAGGCCGATGCGCTGGACGTCACGCAGGACAGCTTCGTGGCCGCGTTCCTGTCGCTGCATCGCTATGATCCGGCACGGCCGTTCCGCGCCTGGCTTCTGCGCATCGCGCTCAACAAGTGCCGCGACTGGACGCGGCGGCGCGCGGTGCGGCGGCTGTTCGCCTTCGCGCTACCGATCGAGGATGCCGCGCACGTGCCCGATGCACAGCCCGATCCGGAGGCGGCGTTGAAGTCCCGGCAGGAAGTCGCGCGGATTCACGCCGCCATCGCAGCCCTGCCCGATACGCTCAAGGAGCCGCTGCTGCTTTGCGCCATGGAGGGGCTGCCGCAGGACGAAGCCGCCGCGATCCTGGGCGTCAGCCGCAAGGCGGTGGAAACGCGCATCTACCGCGCGCGGCAGAAATTGTCGCACCTTGTCGAGGGATAGCGCGTCCGCTGACGTATTGAGAGGCATGACTTCGCCGGACTTCACCACCATCGCCCTCGATCGCCGCCGCCTTCTCGCCATGGGCGGGGCGCTGGCGGGTACTCTCGGCTTGTCCAGGCTGTTCCCGGCATGGGCGCGCAGCGGAACCGCCGGAATCGCCCATGCCTCTGCCGGATCGGGCGTGCTATCGGGCGAGAGCATCGCGCTGCAGATCGCCGAAAGCCACTTCGCCACCGGTAGCCGCTCGGGCCATACGGTGACCGTCAACGGCACTTTGCCCGCTCCGCTGCTGCGCCTGCGCGAAGGACAGACGGTGCGCATCGCCGTAACCAACCGGCTGCGGGAGCAGACATCGATCCACTGGCATGGCCTGCTGGTGCCGTTCCAGATGGACGGCGTGCCCGGGATCAGCTTCCCCGGCATCGACCCCGGCGAGACCTTCACGTACGAGTTCGCGCTGCGTCATTCGGGTACGTTCTGGTATCATTCGCATTCCGGCATGCAGGAGGCGATGGGCCTGTTCGGCCCGATCGTCATCGACCCCGCCGCATCCGATGCGTTGGCCTTCGAACGCGAACATGTGCTGGTCCTGAGTGACTGGAGCCCGATCCACCCGCACGAGCAGATGCGCCGCCTCAAGATGTTGAGCGGCTATTTCAACCGTCAGAAGCAGACACTGGAAGGACTGGTGGCGGGCCGCGACCAGTCGCTGTCCGATCGCGTTGCCTGGGGCCAGATGCGGATGGATGCCAGCGACATCTCCGACGTGACGGGGTCGACGTACAGCTTCCTGATCAACGGCCATGGCACGGCGGAGAACTGGACCGGGCTGTTCGCTCCGGGGGAGCGGGTACGCCTGCGGGTGATCAATGCGTCGTCGATGACCAATTTCAACTTCCGTATTCCCGGCCTGCCGCTGATGGTGGTGGCGGCGGACGGCAACCTGGTCCAGCCGGTCGAGACGGACGAAGTGCAGATTGCCATCGCCGAAACGTACGACTTCATCATCGAGCCGGGAGCCGAGCAAAGCTATGGCATCATTGCCGAGGCGCTCGATCGTTCCGGGCAGGTCCGCGCGACCCTGGCACAGCGTATGGGTCTGGCTGCGTCGGTGCCGCAGCTTCGCAAGCGCCCGCTCCTGACCATGCGCGACATGGGCATGGACATGTCCGGCATGGACATGGGGCAGGACGGCGAGATCGACCTGTCCAAGCCCGCGAACGAGAGCATGTCGGGCCATTCCATGAAGATGCGCGATGCTTCTGTGGCGCCGTCCGTGAAGATGGGACCGGGTGTCGCCACGCTATCGCCGATGCCGGTGGACCGGCTGGCGGATCGTCCCACCGGGCTGGAGAACGTCGAGCATCGTGTGCTGACGTATGCGGACCTGCGTTCGCGCGATCCAAACCCCGATCCGCGCGTGCCGACGCGGCAGGTGGAGGTGCACCTGACCGCCAACATGGAGCGCTACATGTGGTCGATGGACGGCACCGCAATGTCGCAAAACCCAGCGCCGATCCCCTTCCGGCTTGGCGAGCGGGTGCGCGTCACCCTGATCAACGACACGATGATGCCGCATCCGATCCACCTGCACGGGCACTTCTTTGAACTGGTACAGGGCGATCCCGGACACCGCGCGCGCAAGCACACGGTCAACGTCCTGCCAGGCGGCAAGGCGGCGTTCGACCTGACGGCGGACGCGGAAGGCGACTGGGCCTTTCACTGCCACATGCTGCTGCACATGCATGCAGGCATGATGCGCGTGGTCACCGTACGGCGCGATTCGGCGCAGGGAGAAGGCTGATGGCGCTGCGCAAGGCACTGCTGCCGATCCTTCTCGCGGCCGCTCCCGTACCGGCTTGGGGTCAGGATCACGCGGGGATGGACCACTCCATGATGGACATGTCGGCGAACGAGGCGCCCGCGGATCAGCCGGGCGATGCGCCAGCGCCGCTGCCGCCGCAGGACCACGCCGCCGACCGCGTGTTCGCACCCGAACGGATGGCCGCATCGCGCAGCGCGATGATCGGCGAGATGGATTTCAGCACTTTCGCGCTCCAGATCGACCGGCTGGAATACCGGGCGGCCAACGGCAAGGATGGCTTCGGCTGGGACGGGCAGGCCTGGTACGGCGGCGATATCGATCGCGCGGTGCTTGCCAGCGAGGGCGAGGGCACTTTCGGCGACCGGGCCGAACGTATCGAACTCAATGCCTATTGGCGTCATGCGCTGGACCCGTGGTTCAATCTGCAGCTGGGCGTGCGCCACGATTTTCGCCCCGATCCCCGGCGGACTTACGCCCTGATCGGGATCGAGGGCCTGGCGCCTTACTGGTTCGACGTTACCGGGCAATTGCTGGTGTCCGAAAAAGGCGATGTCCATGCGCGCGGCAAGGCGGGCTATCAGCAGCGCATCACCCAGTCGCTGGTGGTGGAGCCCGAAGCCGAAGTCGATTTCGCGTTTCAGGATGCACCCGCACTGGCGGTCGGATCGGGGTTCGAGCGCCTCGAACTCGGCGCTCGGCTGAGGTATGAACGCAACCGCTCCCTCGCGCCTTATGTCGGTGTACACTGGGAGCGCAAGCTGGCCGGAACCGCACGACTGGCCCGCGCCGCCGGCGAGGATGTGTCCGGCCTCTCCGCCGTCTTCGGCTTCAGGGCGATGTTCTAGGGCGCGATGACTTTACCTTGAATGACCAACGGTCATTCAAGGTAAAGTCATCTCTCTTTAACGAAACGCAAGTGCCGACAAAAAGCCCAGCCCGGGATCGTCCGGGCTGGGCGTCAGGTGAGGGTTGTTCGCCTCAGTGCTTATGAGGAGCGGCCGGGAAAACGAGCGCCTGCATGTTCGGGTAGAACGCATGCAACACTTCGCTGTCGCCTTCGATGCGCTGGACGACCAGCGAGATTTCATGATGCCCTGCCGGAAGCGGCAGTACGAATGAACCGTCGGCGGACTGCCGATCGACTTGGTACTTGTCGCCGATCATGGTTTTGGCTGTGCCCAGGTTGACACGCTTGATGACGATCGGATCCTGCCCGTCGAACTGGATCGATACGCGGACCGAGCAAGGGCAGCCTTCGGGGGTCACGGTCGCAAGGCCGCTGGTGAACTGAACGAGCACGTTGGACGCCGTCTTGAGATCGACGGCGACTTTGCCCAGGGTGACGGGGTCGCCCTTGTTGATGAGCACATGCTTGCGGTTGGGCGTGTTGTAGAAAGCGATCTGCGGGGTCGAGATCGCATAGGAATCGGGCAGTTCTGCATCGGCATGGCCCGGATGCGCCGACGCGGTTGCTGAAATGGTCAGGGACGCGGCGGCGAAGGCGAACAGGCCGGCTTTAAGCGAATTCATGGATGCTGCTCCGATGCTTGTATTCGTGCAGGGATGTTACGGTCGGTCGCGCGGCGCACAATTCATTAGCGCTTCTCGATCCATGCGCAGGTGTTATGCATGCGCGGACAGGACCTCTTCGCGCATGCGGCGCCTGTCTTCCCAATGAGAGACGACGCAAGTGGCGATGGTGTCGCCCAGGACATTGGTGGCCGGGCGCCCCATGTCCATGAAATGATCGATCGCCAGCGAGAGCAGGCTTGTCACGCTGAACCATGCCAGCGCGCGGCCACCGATCCTTCCAAGCGCAGCGCCATTCCCCATGTGGGCAGATCCGGCCACTCGCTTTGCCTGCGCAACGAGCCGGCCACGCGGTTCAATACAATCGATGGTCGGGAACGGCGCCATGTCTGGATGTTATGCGGCCCGGCGTCGGGGGCTTTTCTCGATGAGGCGGCCACGCGCACCTTCCCTCATGGAAAGGAGCTAGCCCATAACGAAGGTTTATGGACCGCGAACAAGTCGCCAATTGAGGTCGCTGTCCTGACCCTGCATGGTGGCTTTCACGCAAGAGGACACCGATGAAGGATCTGACGCAACTCGTTCATCGCCCGCAGGTGGACCGGGCAGGCTTTTCCAGCCTTGCGGTGCCAACCCATCGTGCATCGACCATCGTGTTTCCGAACGCCGACGCCTATGCCCAGCGCCGTCTGCGCGAGCCTGACGGCTACGCGTACGGACTTGACGGGACGCCGACCACGCGCGTGCTGGAAGCGCAGATCGCTGCGCTTGAGCAGGGCGCGCGCTCGATCCTGTTGCCATCGGGGCAGGCGGCCATCGCGCTGCTGTTCCTGAGCGTGCTCAAGCCTGGCGACACCGTGCTGATCCCGGACACCGTCTACCCGCCGGTACGCGCCTTGTGCGCCGATGTGTTGGCGGCGCAGGGCATAAGGCACCGGATCTATCCTCCGCTCGCGGGCAGCGGGATAGAAGATTTCATCGACGACAGCGTTCGCTTGATCTGGACTGAGTCCCCCGGCTCCGCGACCATGGAAGTGGAGGACTTGCCCACTATAGTTTCCGTTGCGCGGCGGCGGGGCATACTGACAGGCTGCGATAATACCTGGGCGACCCCGCTGCTGTTCAAGCCGCTTGCGGCCGGGATGGATTTCTCGGTCGAAGCTCTGACGAAGTACGCGGCCGGCCATTCCGATGTCCTGCTCGGGAGCGTGACGGTGCGCGACCGGGACTGGCACGTCCGTCTGCGGGCGGTGGCCAAGGTCTTGGGGATCGGAGTATCGCCCGATGATTGTGCTCTCGTATTGCGCGGTATCGAGACGCTGGGCGTGCGCATGGCCCATATAGGCAAGGTTTCGACCGGCATTGCCGGGGCATTGTGCTCTCATCCCGCCGTATCGAGAGTGCTGCATCCGGCGCTTCCCGATTGTCCTGGCCACGCTTTCTGGAAGCGCGACATGACGGGCGCCAGCGGTGTATTCAGCCTTCTCCTGCAGCCGGAACTGGACGCCCTGCTGGACGACGCGCTGGCCGCGATGCGGATATTCGTGATCGGTGCATCCTGGGGGGGGACGCGCAGTCTCGTTGCGCCGATGACGGTGCGCGGACGGCTCGGCGGCAATCCCGAAGGGCGCCTGCTGCGCATCAGCATCGGCCTGGAGGATCCGGACGATCTTCTCGCCGATCTCCTTGGACTGCTCGACCGTCTGGGGGCAGCTAGCACCACGGCAGCGCCATGACCGTTGCCCGCGCATTCCTCTCCCTTGCGTGCCTGGTGGCCGGCAGTGTGCTGCTGGGGGCCTGCTCCGAAGGCCCGACAGCACCGGCCGCGGGTGGGCCCACGCTCGCCGAAGTTCGCGCGCGCGGATATGTGCGGTGCGGCGCGGGCAAGGACACCACCGGCTTCAGCGCTCCCGATTCGCACGGCCGCTGGCGGGGGCTGGATGTCGATACCTGCCGGGCGATCGCAGTGGCTGCGCTCGGCAGCCGGGACAAGGCGCGCTTCGTGCCGCTGACCGGCCAGCAACGGATCACCGCGCTGCTCACCGGCGAGATCGACGTGCTTCCCCGCACCACTACATGGACTCTGCAGCGCGACGCGGGCGGCATCAATTTCACGATACCCAATTATTACGACTACACCGCGTTCATGATTGGTGCCGACAGTGGCGCCAGGACGCTGCGCGACCTCGATGGTGCCACAGTATGCGTGCAGACCGGGTCGCTGACCGAGATCGTCTTCGCAGATGTCGCGCGGCGTACTCATGTCACGATGCATCCGGTGATCTTCGACAATGTGCAGAGCACGCGGCAGGCGTTCCTGGCAGGCCGCTGCGATGCGCTGGCGACCGACCAGTCTGCGCTGATCGCGCTGAGGGCGATGAAGCCAAAGCATCGTTTCGCCATCATTCCCGCCAGCGACGATATCGCTCCGCTGACCCCGGCCGTGCGGCATGGCGACGACCAGTGGTTCGACATTGTAAAGTTCTCGATCGAGGCGATGATCGTGGCCGAGCACCTGGGGATCAACCGCGCCAACGTCGAGGGCATGCGCGGTTCGCGCGATCCGGTGATCCGGCGCTTTTTGGGCGTGGAGCCGGGCAACGGGCGCGCGCTCGGCCTGCGCGACGATTTCGCCTATCAGATCGTGCGGCAGGTCGGCAACTACGCGGAAGTCTACGATGCCAACCTCGGCGCAGGCACCGGGCTGAACATCCCGCGAGGTCCCAACCGGCTGCGCCGCGACGGCGGGCTGATGCTGCCTATCGGATTCTACTGATGGACAGGAAGATCGCTTCTCGGGACCTGGTGCGCTGGTGGCTGCCGCAGGCGCTGTTCGCGGTCCTCGTGCTTGCGCTTGGGGCGAGCTTGCTGGCCGTAGCGGCACATAACCTGTCGGTCCGCGGCATGGTGCTCGATTTCGGTTTCCTCGGGAGCACGGCGCGTTTTCCGATCTCCGAAACGATACTCGCCTATTCGCCTTCGGACACTTTCGCGCGCGCGCTCGTCGTCGGGCTGGGCAACACGGTGCTGCTGGCGCTCGTCGTGATTGTCTTCTCGACCTTGCTGGGCATTCCGCTCGCCCTGGCCCGACGCTCCGAGCATCTTTTGGCGAGCGGAAGCGCGCGCGTCTTCATCGATGCCGTGCGCAATACGCCGCTCGTCGTGCAGTTGCTGTTCTGGTACGGTGTTCTCACGGTGACGCTGCCCGAGCCGGGCCGCGCGCTTCAGGCGGTTCCCGGCATTTTCCTCAACGATCGCGGTCTCTACGTCACCTCCTTCGGTATCACCGGCACGGCGCTGCCGCTTTTACTGGTAGTCGTCGGCGGGCTGCTGACGGTAGCCGTGCTAGCATGGCGGGGCCGCCTGCATCTGGCGAGCGTGGTGACGCTGGCGACCGTGATATCCGCGGGTGTTCTGTGGCTGTCGCTCGGCCTCGGCGTCGCGCCCGACGTGCCGCACCTGGATCACTACAATTTCGTCGGCGGGCTGAGCATTACGCCGGAATTTGCGGCGGTTGCCTTCGGCAGCGTGCTTTATGCGAGCGGCTTTGCCGCCGAGATCATCCGTGCCGGCATCGCGGCGGTGCCTTGCGGGCAATGGGATGCCTGCCGCGCCATGGGTCTTGGCGACCGCCAGAGCCTGCGCCTTGTCATTGTGCCTCAGGCCCTTCGGGTGATGGTGCCGCCGATGACGAACCAGTTTGCCGCCATCCTCAAGAATTCGACGCTGGCCCTTGTCGTGGGATATCCCGACCTGAACTCCATCGCGAATACGACGATGAACCATACCGGTCATGCGCTGGAATGCGTGGGGCTGGTCGCGCTTGTCTATCTGACGCTGGCGGCGACGATCTCGCTGGGGATGGGAACGCTGGAGCGACGCAGTGCGAGGTGGGCGCGTTGAACTTCGTGCAGACTATTCCCGAGCCGGCGCTGGCTCCCCCATCCGGCCGCAAAACCGCCGGCGGCTTTTCGACGCTTTTCGGCGGCGGCGCGAACTTGCTCGCCACGCTGGTATTCGTGGCGGCGATCGAGCGGGGACTACCGCACCTGATGGCTTGGGCTTTCGCGCATGGCGTATGGCAGGGCGATGGCGAGGCATGCCGCGATGCGGGGGCCTGCTGGGTTTTCCTGCGTCACAAGGCGCCGTTCATCCTTTTCGGCATTTACCCCGAGGCGCAGATGTGGCGGCCGATCGCCGTCGTTGCGATGCTGGCGGCGCTGACCTTGTGGACGATGCCTCGCGCTCACTGGAACCGGACGACGCTGGCGGCCTGGGGGGTGGGGCTGGTACTCGCCGTCGCGCTGATGGCCGGCGGAATAGCGGGCCTGCCACCCGTCCCGGCGGCGTCGTGGGGCGGGCTTCCGGTGACACTGCTGATGACGGTGCTCTCGCTGGCGTTTGGCTTTCCGCTGGGTCTGGCGCTGGCTTTGGCGCGACGCAGTGCTTTGCCCCTGATCCGTTATGTTGCTGGCGGGCTGGTCGAAGTGCTGCGCGGCGTGCCGGTGGTGACATTGCTGTTTGCCGCCTCGTTCCTGGCGCCGCTGCTGCTGCCCGAGACGATCCGGCTGGAGAATCTCACACGGGCGCTGGGGGTGTTCACGCTCGTCAGTGCGGCCTACTTCTGCGAGGTCTTGCGCGGTGGCCTACAGGGAGTGGCGCGCGGGCAATGGGAATCGGCGCAGGCGCTGGGCCTTCGCTCCCGCGACGTGCTGTGTGTCGTGATCCTGCCGCAGGCCGTCCGCAAGGTACTGCCGCCGCTGACCAGCACGATCATTGTGGTCATCAAGAATACCAGCCTCGTCATGGTGGTCGGGCTTTTCGATCTCGTCAGCGCGGGCAGGGTGGTGCTCAACGATCCCGCCTGGCCGATGCCTTACGCCGAAACGTACCTGATGGTGGCGCTGGTCTATTTCGTGATCTGTTACGGGGTAGCGCGGTATTCGCTGCACC
The DNA here is from genome assembly GCF_054589055.1 of Novosphingobium sp. 11B. Taxonomy (NCBI): domain Bacteria; kingdom Pseudomonadati; phylum Pseudomonadota; class Alphaproteobacteria; order Sphingomonadales; family Sphingomonadaceae; genus Novosphingobium; species Novosphingobium sp. 11B. The sequence continues at coordinate 12,826 of NZ_BAAILP010000129.1, forward strand.
TTGAGGAGACGCTTGAGGAGGGCCGACGATGACGGCGCTGTCCCTTGTCGGCGTGCATAAATGGTACGGCGATTTTCATGCCCTGCGCAATGTCACGCTGCATGTGAAGGCGGGCGAGCGGGTGGTGATCTGTGGCCCGTCAGGGTCCGGCAAGTCCACGCTGATCCGCTGCGTCAACGGGCTGGAACAGCATCAGGCCGGGGAAATCCTCGTCGCCGGGCAGGCCTTGTCCGACGATCCGCTGGCCCTGCGCGCCATTCGGGCACGTGTGGGCATGGTGTTTCAGGACTTCAATCTGTTTCCGCACCTGACCGTGCTTCAGAATTGCACGCTCGCCCCGGTTCGGGTTCGGGGTCTGTCCGAACAGCACGCGCGCGAGATCGCATACACCATGCTGAAACGCGTGCGCATCGCGGATCAGGCGGACAAGTTTCCCGCGCGGCTTTCCGGCGGCCAGCAGCAGCGCGCGGCGATCGCGCGCGCGCTGTGCATGGATCCTGCATTGATGCTGTTCGACGAGCCCACCTCCGCACTCGACGCCGAGATGGTCAAGGAAGTGCTCGACATCATGAAGGCCCTTGCCCGTGGCGGCATGACGATGGTTTGCGTCACGCACGAGATGGCGTTCGCCCGCGAAGTGGCCGACCGCGTGGTCTTCATGGACAAAGGCCAGATCGTCGAGATCGCGGACGGCGAAACCTTCTTCACCGATCCCCGGCACCCGCGCACGCGGGCGTTCCTGGACAAGATACCCTTTTAAGGAGACCTCATGCTTCGCATCGCGAACAGGCTTGCCCAGCTCGGCATTGCCTTGCCCGAGCCATCGGCGCCCGTGGCCAATTACGTCCCGTACACGCGCTCCGGCCGGATCGTCCATGTCTCCGGGCAGTTGTCCAGGGATGCCGCGCACGAGGTGAAAGGCATTGTCGGCGAGGACGTGACGTCCGAGCAGGCCACCGGGGGGGCGCGGTTGTGCGCGATCAACCTCATCGCACAATTTCGCGCGGCGTGCGGCGGCGATCTCGACCGTGTCACGCAAGTGCTGCGCCTGGGCGGCTACGTACAGGCCGGGCCATCGTTCTTCGCAGTGCCGGCAGTCATCAACGGTGCCTCGAATCTCATGGTCGAGGTTTTCGGAGAGCACGGCCGCCATTCGCGTTCGGCGGTCGGCGTCTACCGGCTGCCGCTGAATTACGCCGTCGAGATCGACGCCGTCATCGAAATTCGCGCCTGAGCGGGCGCCTCATCCAGATCCAACGTTTCGGAGTGACAAGACATGACTAATCGACGGCAGTTCCTTGCCGGTGCCGGGGCGGTGTCCGCGGGCACGCTGCTGGCCGGACATGCTCTGGCGACGCCGGCTCAGGCAGGTGTGCGTGGCAGTCTGCTGGGGGGCGGACTTTCCTTTGCGCAGACCCAGCAGCGCCTTGCCGCGCTTTATGATATCGACAGGTCGATCGTGAACTTCGACGCGGCCTACTATGGTGCGATGACGAAGTCTGTGCACGCGGCCTATCTCGACAAGGTCGCATGGGTTAACCGCTATAATTCCACCTTCCTGCGCAGCGGCGTTCCCGACATGCCCCGCGACCAGGAACTCGACAAGTCCCGACAGGCCGTCGCCGACCTGATCGGCGCGTCGCTGGAGGAAGTGGCGCTCAGCGGGGGCGGCACCGAAGGGCTCTATGCCCTGATTACCAATTATGCGCTGCTCAAGGCCGGCGATGCGGTGATCTACTGCGATGCCGACTACGACGAGATGCAATACGCAATGGATTATCTCGAGAAGAGCCGGGGTGCACGGGTCGTGCGGTTTTCGCTGCCGGAACCGCATACTCGGGCGAATATCCTGGCTGCCTACGAGAAAGTGCTGAAGGAAACGCCGCGCGCGAAGCTGCTGCTCGTCACCCACGTGTCTAACCGCAACGGGTTGATCCCGCCGGTCAAGGAAATCGTCGCGATGGCCAAGGCACGCGGGATCGACGTGATACTGGACAGCGCGCAGGCGGTCGGTCAGATGCCGTTCAACGTCGCCGATACCGGCGCTGACTTTATCGGCTTCTCGCTTCACAAGTGGGTTGCGGCGCCGCTTGGTACGGGTGGCATCTACATCCGCAAGTCGCGCCTCGGCGACATCGAGCCGTGGCTGGGCAACCGGATATATTCGGCGGACGAGATTCGTTCGCGCATTCCCAGCGGCACTGTCGATTTTGCGGCGCGCCTGACGATCCCGGCCGCGCTGGAGGTTCAGGCTGCCATGGGCATCGAGCAGAAGTTCTCGCATCTCAAGGCTTTGCGGGACTACTGGGTCACGCGCGTGCGGGACGTGCCCGGCCTGCAGCTGATGCTGCCGGATGAGCCAGGCAATTACGGGGCCATCAGCGCTTTCAGGCTCCCCGGCATGGACAGCCCCGCGAAGGCTAAGGCGGCGCAGGCCTTGTTCGTAGAGAAGCACAAGCTGCTCGTGGTCGCCAAGGCGGGGCTGGCATCGGGCGCCGGGCTGCGCGTGACGCCGGCGTTGTTCAATACCACGGCCGAACTCGACCGTCTGGTCGCCGCGATCCATCAGGAGCGTCGCGCCTTCGACTGACGCTTGCGCGTCCCCGCCTATTGTCACCACAGTATCGGAGCATATCCATGACGCTTCTTCGCCTTGCGGCGACCTCATTCGTCTTCCTGATAGGCCTGGGATCCACGGCGGTCTCCGCCGACGAAGGTGCCGTCCTGTTCAAGCAGCGCTGCGCTGCGTGTCACAGCACCGAAGCCGGCAAGAAGTCCGGGGCGGGGCCGAACCTGTCCGGCATCGTCGGCCGTAATGCCGGTACGGGCGCCTATCCCTATTCACCCGCGCTCAAGAAGGTCAATGTCCGCTGGGATGCTCGTACGCTCGACAGCTGGTTGTCAGGCCCTTCGAAGATGGTGCCGGGAACGCGAATGTTCACCAGCGTACCCGTGCCGGACGATCGCAAGGCCATTGTCGCTTATCTCTCGGGCCTGAAGGCGCGCTGACGTCGCGGCCGCGCATGAAGAATGTGTCTCAGGGCAAGACCCATAAGTTTCATGCATGGACTCGTTCAAACCCGTCACTTGTCCCTTGGGAGGAGCCGGGCAAGATGGCGGGGACGAACCGGACAAGGGGTAAAGCTCCGGGGCATCGCAAGAATGTCCGCCGTTCGTCCGCAGGAGCGTGCAATTCTTTACCAGGGGGTAGCATGCATTTGAGATCGAACACGCCGCCAGCGCCATCCGGCGAACGCAGTGGCTGCGCTTGAACGCTACTGATGCTCGGGCGATGCCAGGGCGGCAGCGCCTGACGTAGCTGCCGGGCAGGCATTCAGAGATATCCGATCATCGCTGCCGGTCGCGGCGGCAAGGATTGTGTCCGCAAGTGACGGACCGATCTCACGCGTCTATCGATAAAACAGGGAAAACGAAGATCATGAGGCAACTTCGCAACATCGCCATGGCGTCTACCGGACTGGCAGTGCTTTCCTGCATCCTGCCGGCCACCGCAGCGTTCGCGCAGGAAGCCGGTGCGGACGGAGGTAGCGACATCGTCGTCACCGGTTCGCGTTTCGGCAGCCGATCGGCAGCGGAATCGGTCGTTCCCATCGATCGCATCAGCGTGGATGAACTGGCCCGCGGAGGGCGGACGGAAGTTCAGGACATGCTGAAGACTTCCGTTCCCAGTTTCAGCACGCCGCGACCCAATGCATCCGGGGCGGGCGAATTCCTCACTCCGCCGACATTGCGCGGCCTCTCGACCGGACAGCTGCTTGTACTGGTGAACGGCAAGCGGCGTCACTCGTCAGGTGATCTCAGCACCAGCAACGGTATCGGTCGAGGCGACGTCGCCTACGACTTCAATGCTATCCCCAGCATGGCGCTTTCCGGTGTCGAAGTCCTTCGCGACGGCGCTTCGGCTCAGTACGGCTCGGACGCGATCGCGGGTGTCATCAATCTCACCCTCGATAAATCGACCGGCATGAAGGGCAAGATCTCGACGGGCATCACTAAAGAAGGCGATGGCGAATTTATCGACGTGGGCGGCAGCGTAGGGCTGCCGGTATGGAACGGCGGCGTGATCCGCGCGACCGTGCAGTACCAGAACCATGCGTCCACCAATCGATCCCTGGACGACACCCGCCAGCAGTATTTCGGCCATAATTCGGCCGGCGGCCTGGTCGCGCCGTCCTCTTTCTACGGCTCGGGCACGGGGCTGACTGCGTCCAGCGGCGCGCTCGATCCTCGCGAAGCGACGATAGAGCGTCACACCTCGCGTCAGGGTAACTCGAACTACGAAATGAAGTCCGTTTTCCTCAATGCCGAAATCCCCACCAACGGCGGCGGGGCGACTTTCTACGGCTTTGGCGGATACAGCGACCTCGACGGGCGCACGGCATTCTACTTCCGTCGTGCCGGCCAGGACCAGACCGTGCGGGCACTGCATCCGGATGGCTTCATTCCCTACGGCGACATTCGCTTGCGCAACGTTTCGGCAACGGGTGGCCTGCGCGGCGAAAATCTTGTGGGCTTCGACTGGGACGTCTCGACCGGCTACGGCAAGAGCCTGATCGACAACGGGACCAGCAACACCAACAACGTGTCCTACGGCACCGCCAGCCCGACGGATATTCATAACGGATCCACCCGTTACGATCAGTGGACTACCAATCTCGACCTGACGCGCAAATTCGACATGGGCGATGGCAGCCCTCTCAACCTGGCTCTGGGCGCGGAATATCGCGAAGAAACCTACCATCTGCTGGCAGGCGAGGTGGCGAGCTATGCCGATGGCGGGTTCGCTATTCTCGATGGCCCGAACGCGGGCAAGGTTGCCCCGGTCGGAACCCAACCCACGCCGGGCATTTCGCCGGTCGATGCGGCCTTCGGTCGGCGCAACAGCAAGGCGATCTACGGGGAAGTGGAAAAGCTGTTCTTCGATCGCCTGACGCTCGATGCGGCGGTACGCTACGAAAAATTCTCCGACTTCGGCAGCACCACCAACTATAAACTTTCCGGTCGTTTGCAGGTGATCGAGCCGCTGGCGCTTCGCGCATCGTTCAGCACGGGTTTTCGCGCACCGCATCTTGCGCAAATGTATTTCGGAAGTTCGACGACCAGCTTCATCAATGGCGTGGCGACGCTCATTCGCAACCTGCCCGTGGATAGCGAGGCCGCGCGCCTGATCGGAGCCACCGATCTCAAGCCGGAGAAATCCAAGAACCTGTCGGCCGGCTTCGTCTACACGAGTGGAGGCCTAACCTTCACGGTTGATGGCTACCAGATCAAGCTGACCGACCGTATCGTCCAGTCCGCAGTGTTCCAAGGCACGTCGCTCATCAATTATCTGGCTGCCAACGGCGTTGCGGGGATTGCAGGGGCCAGCTATCTCACCAATGCCGTGGACACGACCACGCGCGGTGTCGATGTGACGCTGACGGACAAGTTCGATCTCGGTTCGCTTGGCGAACTGTCGGTCCTGCTCGCAGGCAACTACAACAAGACGAAGTTCGACAAGATCGCCGGCACGCCCGCCGAGATCGCGGCGCTGGGTATCACCACTCCGCTTTTCGACCTGACGCAGCAGGTTCGTATCTCCGACAGCCAGCCCCGCTCCAAGGTCCTGCTCAACCTGAACTGGAAGTCGGGCGACTTTTCACTCGGGCTGACCAATACCTACTACGGCAAGGTATCGGCAGTGGCATTCACCAGCCTGACACCCGCGCAGATCGCTGCGCTGACACCCGGCTACGATGTCACGCTGGTCCCGGTCTCCTCGACCAGCGCCAACTCGCAGGTGATCCAGCATTTCAAGGGCAAGGTCATTACCGACATTCAGGTGAATTATGACTTCACGCCCGGTATCACCCTCAGCGCGGGCGTAAACAATCTGTTCGACATCTACCCGACTCAGAACCTGCGTTCGACTGTCGCAAGCGTTGCGGCAGGGACAAACGGATCGGACAACGCCGGGACCTTGCCGTACAATGCAATCTCGCCGTTCGGCTTCAACGGCATGTCGTTCTTCGCCTCGGCTGGGTTCAAGTTCTGAGCGACCGATACGGAGTGATGCGCTGCGCCATCGTCTCGAAGCTGATTTTTCTGACGATGGCCGGCGCCGGCATACACGGGGGCATCGCTTTCGCGCGATCGGTCGCGCCGACCCCTTCCGGTGCGGCCGAGAGCGAGATTACGCTGATCGCTGCGCGGCTGGCAACGGGCAGGACCAACTGCGCCTCCATAATCGCTGGCCGACTGGACCGGATCGGGCGGCTTGACGGACCGCTTCATGCCGTGGTTGCGCTCGACCGGTCGGCACTGGCGGAAGCAGGCCGCATCGATGCGATGACCCGCACCGCGCGCCGCGCCTTGCCGCTCGCCTGCGTGCCGGTACTGGTGAAGGACAACATCGATGTCGCCGGTCTGCCGACGACATCCGGCTCTGTGGCCCTGGCCCGCAACGTTGCGGGCCGCGACGCGGATGTCGTGGCG
>NZ_BAAILP010000129.1:19430-30204 GCF_054589055.1 Novosphingobium sp. 11B
CAGGCGCGATTGTCGTCGCCAAGACCAACATGTCCGAGTTCGCCTTCAATTACCGCGGGCGATCCTCGCTCCGGGGGCAGACCACAAGCCCCTTCGCGTTCGCGGAAAGCGCAGGCGGATCGTCTTCGGGAAACGCCGCCGCGCTTGCTGCCGGTTTCGGGGTCATAGCGCTGGGCACGGACACGTCGGGATCGGCGCGGGTTCCGGCTGCGCTAACCGGCGTGGTAGGTTTGCGGCCAGGTTTCGGGGTGTTGCCGATCGGCGGGGTTCTCCCGCTCAGCCCGACGCAGGACGTGATCGGCCCGATGTGCCGCTACCTCGCGGACTGCGCGAAGATGTGGTCCGTACTGACCGATACGCAAGAAGATGCCCAATACCATCCGCTGCAGGGGCTGCATGTCGGGGTGCTCGTCGCGTTCATGCGGCGCGGGGGAGGAGCGGAAGCGCAAGCGCTCGACAGCCTGCGCGCTGCAGGAGCCATCGTGACGGAAATGCATTTGCGAGACGAAACAGTTCTGGCCGGGAAGGATGCGCCTGACGGCGAGACGGCGACGTTCGCCAGTCGATCGTCTTTCGATTTCCCGGCTGCAATGGATGCCTATCTGCCCTCGCGTGCCGATGTACCGCACGATGCATCGGCGTTGCTCGCAGAGCTACGGGAACTGCGGGATGCCGGGCGTACCGATCCGCGCGTCGTCGAGGATGTCGCGAAGTTCGGTGCCAACTGGGTCGGCGCTGCCGGGGATCCACGCTATCGCGTCAACGGTTCGTTTCGGGATCGATACGTCGCGGATCGGTTCGATGAGGCATTCGACTGCAGCGGCGGCAATGACTGCGTGGATGTCATCGTCTACCCTTCCGTGCAGGCGCCTTCAGCCGCCGTACACACTGGACCGGAGACCCTCGGAACCCACCGGTTTGCAGCCTATTCCGGGCGTCCCGCCATCGCGCTTCCCGTAGGCTCGGCCATGACGGCCGAGGGGCTGCGTCCGGTCTCTCTCGAGTTGCTGGGGCAAAGCGGCCAGGAATGGCGCCTGCTGGAGATTGCGGCAGCCTGGCAGGCAAGTCTCTCGTTGCCCCGTACCGTCCCCTGTGAAAGCGCGAAGGCGCTCGTCTGTCTCATTGCCCCGGCCCCGAGCGCAACGCGCCGTTGAGCGCCGACACGAATTCGCGCACCAGGCGCGCGCGCTGTGCGTCCGGCCGGAACAGGATGTATGCCCTGAAATAGACTGCCGGTTCGTACGGCTTGATGATCAGCCCGCGCTGTTCGAAACCGTCCGCCGCGAAAGGATTGACGAGGCCGAGGCCAACTCCTTCGAGTGCAAGGGCGCAGACGGTCAAGGACGCCGGCGTCTCGACCACGATGTGCGGACGCGCGCCGACCGCGTCGAATGTCTCGGTCATGCGCGCGCGGGCACGGTCTTCGGGCGCCAGCGCGATGAAGGCCATGTTGTGCAGGTCTTCCGCGCGGATAACGTTGCGGTCCGCGTAAGGGTGGTCCGGCGGCATTACGCAGACCGCCCTTACGCTTTGGAACACGCTGTGATCTACGCCTGAGAGGTCAACTTCGTCTGCAGCGAGGCCGATGTCGAATTGCTGGTTCACGACATGATCGCGCACTGCAGCCGAGGAAAGGATCTGCAAGGTGATCGAGACTTGCGGGTTGGTCTCCCGGAACTTCCGCACTGCCCGCGGCACCAGGGTCGAGCCTAGCGCGGCAAGGCTGGCTATACGCAGGCTGCCTGATCCAAAATCGCGGATGCGTGCGGCCGAAGCGCGCAGTGTGTCCAGGCCCGTGAAGGCGTTGGACACGTCGCGGAAGAACAGTTCGCCTTCGGGCGTGGCGATGAGGCGGCCTTTCACCCGGTCGAACAGCGCGAAGCCGACGCGGTACTCGAGTTCCGAAATGGCGCGGCTGACGGCAGGCTGGGTAATGTTCAGAAGTTCGGCAGCACGTGACGCTGACCCGCCGATCATCAAAGCCTGATATATCTCGAGTTGCCGGAAATTCATGCGAGCGTGATAGGCTTGGGGCGCGGGTGAGTAAATTCTTCGTGAAAGGCTGTGGATCGCCGCCCGCACGGGACGGGGGGTCTTGCTTCCGTGCAGGCGGCGAAGCTCATGCGGTGATGTACCGCGCAGGGCGGTAAGGTGCGAGGATCGGGGCCTCCACGCCGGTCATGATCTCCTGCGCCGCGTAACGGCCAAGGATCGGCGCCAGAGTGATGCCGCTGTGGGTGACCAGCACATAGGCGCCCTTGATGCCCGGCACCGGCCCTGCGATCGGTTTGTTGTCCAGCGGGTAGGGCCGGAAGCCGAGCAACACCCTGGTGGCCTTGGCTTCGGCGATGGCAGGCATGTATTCGGCAGTGCGGGCGATCAGCATGTCGCCGTGGAATTGCTGGAGCGCCGCATCCGGATAGGCCATCTGATGCTTCAGGATTTCGGTATGCTGAGGCAGGTTCGGCGGCCCGCTGGTGAAGCTGGTGAGGTAGCGCCCGTCGGCGTACTGTTTGAATTCCAGGATGCTGGAGGCTTCATAGACCAGCTTGGTGGTGACGGGGCGTGGCGTGGTGTGAACTACCAGGCCCGGCTTGTGCGCAAGTTCGAGCTTGCGGTCCATCAGTGCCATGATGCGCGGCGTGTCGGTGCCGGTCACACTGACGAGGTGATCGAGTTCGAAATCACCCTTGGTCGTGGTAACGCCGGCGACTGCGCCGCCGACGACCTTTATCGCGGTCACTTCGCAGGGGTAGAGCACTTCGGCGCCGAAACGCTTAGCGGCGGCGAGGTAGCGCTGGGTAGCGAAGACCGGATCGACATGGCCGTCCTTGACCGTCTGGAAGGCGAGCTTGACCTCGTCACCGGGAAACACGCCGGGGCTGGCCTTGGTAATGCCTTCGCCGGTGAGGTAGACTGGCGGATCGTCGGTCGCTTCCAGCAATGTCGCCTTGGTCTGCAGAGAATCCTTCTTGTTGGCGTAAGCCCAGCTTATTGAGCCGCCCCAGATTGCCTTCATGCCCAGCGTGCGGTCATCGTCGAGCCAGGCATCCATGCTTTCAAGGCGCAGCTTCATGTAGTGCGCGTCGTTGACCACGGGATTGATCCAGGCGACCGACTTTTCGGTGGCTCCCGCGGCGGGACGCGTCTTTTCAAATACAATGACTTCGGCTCCCGCCTTGGCGAGTTGAGCGGCGACAGAGGCACCGATCAGCCCGCCGCCGATCACGCCGACGCGGAGCTTGCGGCCCGGCTTTGCGCAGGCCCCCGCGGCCTGCAATGCGGCCATGGCGGCGAACCCGCCAAGAATTGTCCGGCGCTGAAACGTCATGGTGATAGCTACTCCGATTTATCCAGCTTGTTTGTCTTGCCGTCCCATCGCACCGGCGAGATCAGGCAACGAACGCATTGCGGGCCATGCCGCCACCCTATGGCTTGAAGCGCCCAAGTGCGGCAGTGGCTACTTCGCCGTCTTGCGCCGAAGTTCCTCCACTGATGCCCAGGCCTCCCACGATCTTGCCGTCGATCGACACCGGGAGACCGCCTTCCAGAGCCAGGGCGCCGTCGGCACCGCTATAGGCGACGGCGCCTGCTGCTGCGGCGTCCTGCAGGACCTTGGTGGGCTTGCGGAAGCGGGCCGCCGAGCGGGCCTTGGCGGGGGCGATGGCGGTAGAGGCATATTGAGTGCCATCCATCACTTCGATCAGGATCGGATCCCCAGACGGCCCTGTGACCGCTACGGCCATCGCTAGGCCGCGTGCATGCGCTTCATCCCTCGCCAGTCGCGCAAGCGCTTGAGCGGCTCGAAGCGGGATCGGCTCTCCGTAGCGCGGGGCCGGCGTCTCCGTGCCCATGGCGCCGGACGATGCTGACAGCGCCCAGAGGAAGACCAGCGCCGCTGCGGGCTTGGCCAGACGGATGTTCATGAAAGCGGCGACCTTCTCGAGCTTGCGGATTTCCTGATCCTTTGTTCGCCCGCGCAGCGATTACCGGCAATGGTTGATCCGTTGTAAGTCCATGACTGAATGTTATAGGATGCCCGTCCTTAAGCCGTTCCAGTTAACGGTCTGCGTCCGGTAGTTGGAAAAATATAATAATATTATCAGTAACTTCATGAGAATATTTGTTTGATCGGCCAATGCCGGAGCCGGTTGAGGCGTGAGCCGCATCTCGGGCGGGAGGAGGTGACAAGGCGGCTGCGTCCGGTTATCAAGCCGGCTGTGCGCCGCTCCGCTTTCCTTCTGCTACTCGTCAGCCTTCTGCTTACGCTCGGCGTAGGCTCTTTGGCGCATGCGACGGAAAGCCTCGCGCAGCATGACGAGGAGGCTACGGCGTGGCATTGGCAGGGAGATGGAGATCATTCCCCCCCGGACCAGGACAGCGCCGTTCCCCATCATCACGGTAGCTGCCATGGCCATCACATCGGCACACCGGCTGAGCGCTCCGTGCTCGATGACAGCCGTGTGATGCCTCTTGCAGGCCAGACAGATCCTGTGTTTCCGCTTCGACCTGTCGATCACCTGCCAGAGATCGAACCGCCCATTTCTGAATGACGCCGCCGACCTCGGCCGCTTGCGCGGTCGAGGCGCTGAATGACGTCTTCAGGAGATTCATAATATGTATCGTATCATCGCAGCCGTTGCGGCTGCGGCGTGCTGCGCTGTCGGCGCACACGCGAGCGATGGCCCGCCGCCGTTCACCCTGGCGCGCGCGCTATCGCTGGCGGGCGCAGGCTCGCCCGTCGCCGAAGCAGGAAGTGCGCAGGTTCGCGTGGCTGCAGCCGCCCGTACCGTCGCCGCCCTGCGTCCCAACCCCTCGCTGAGCCTCCAGACCGAGAACGTTGCCGGAAGCGGCACTTATCGCGGTTTCGATGGTGCGGAGACGACCGCGCAATTCACGCTCCCGCTGGAAATGGGCGGAAAGCGTTCTGCACGCATCGCCGTGGCCGATGCCGGGCAGGAACGGGCGCGGGTCGAACGTGCGATTTCCATGGCCGATCTCAGGCTAGCAGTGACGCAAGGCTACATAGCCGCGCTCGCTGCCGAGCACCGTGCGCTGATTGCAGCGCGGCAAGTGGAAATCGCGGGTGAGGCGCTGCATGCTTCGCAAGTCCGCGTCCGTGCCGGGCGCGCGTCGCCGCTTGAGGAACAGCGCAGCCAGCTGATGTTGGCCAATGCCCGTCTAGCCAGCGAGCAGGCGGCGAGGCTGACCCAGGTGGCGCGTGGAAACCTCGCGCGGTTGATCGTAGCACCCGTGGATGGAGCCCTGGACGCGGCGTGGTTCGATCATCTCGCGATCGCCGGGCCGGTCGAGCGGGCTGTGATTGACGATACGTTGGCCGTTCGCGCGGCCGCGTTGGACGTGGCTACCGCCGATGCGCAGCTACGTCTGGCCGCTGCCCGGCGGGCGCCCGATCTTCAGCTCTTCGCCGGTCCGCGTCGGCTTGAGGCGACGCGCGACACGGCGATGACCTTCGGCGTCTCGATCCCGCTCCAGTTGTTCGATCGGGGCAGCGCCGCATTGGCGCAGGCGCATGCAGAACGGGACGAAAGGGATGCGCAGAGGCGCGTGGCGCAGATCCGCATCGGGCAGGCTATCGCGAGTGCCGATGCCGAGGTGGCCAATGCCGAGACGGCGGCCCGTGTGGCAGGCGGTCCGGCTTTGGCGGCTGCGCAAGAGGCCGCGCGCATCGCCCGCATAGGATATCGCGAGGGCAAGTTCGGGCAACTCGACCTGCTCGATGCCGAACGTGCTCTCGCGGAGACCAGACTGGCCGCCGTCGATGCGCTGGCCGCCTATCACGACGCTACGGCGCGCAGGGAGCGCCTGACCGCGCCCGCGCCCGCGCCGCTCCCGACCGAGGATTGAACCGATGAAGACGTTGATACACGCGGCGGCGCTGGCGCTGGCGCTTGCACTGATGCTGGGCGCCTGCAGTTCCGCACCACAGGACAGCGAAGTCCATGCTCGCGAGGAAGGGCGTGGAGAGGGGACCGGGCATGAAAGTGGCGGTCATGAGGAAGGCACCGTGTCGCTCAGCGCGGAGCAGTTGAAGACGGCAGGCGTGGAAGTCATGACGGTCGGTGCGGCCGGCGTTGGCGGGGCGGTGTCGCTGTCCGCCACGATTGAGGCCGATCCTCAGGGCATTCAGATCGTGACCGCGGCCATCGGCGGGCGACTGGTGACGCTGGGCCGCAACCTCGGTGATGCCGTGCAGGCCGGAGAGACGCTTGCCGTCGTCGAAAGCCGCGAAGCGGCGCAGATGCAGGGGGAGATCGAGGCCGCCTCGGCACGCCTGTCGCTCGCCAACAGCAATCTTGCCCGCGAGCGGCGCCTGTTCGCGGAGAAGGTTTCGGCTGAGCAGGATCTCGTTGCGGCGCGAACGGCAGCGGCCGAGGCAGCGATCGCGCTGCGCCTTGCCCGCCAGCAACTGGCGGTGACGGGGAGGGCAGCCGGCGGGTTCAACCGGGTGGCGCTGCCTTCGCCCTTGTCCGGCCAGGTGATCGCCCGCAGCGCTACGCTGGGTCAGGTGGTGGCGCCGGATACCGAATTGTACCGGGTGGCCAATCTCGGCAAGGTTACGATCGCACTGTCGCTGTCCGCCGCCGATGCGGCCCGGATTCGGCCCGGTGCCCGGGTCACCGTCACCGCGCCGGGTCGTAGCGCCGAAGGAGCCATTCGGTTCCTTTCCCCGATCCTCGATCCGCAGACCCGCCTGGTTCCGGCGATCGCCGCGCTCGACAACCGCGCCGGCCAGTGGCGTGTGGGCGAGACGGTGAACGCCGAGGTGGCGCTTCCTCAAATGGGGCGCACGACAGCCGTTTCGGTGCCGCAGGTAGCCATCCAGACCGTCGAAGGGCGGCCCAGCGTCTTCGTACGGACGGCGAAGGGCTTTCGTGCAGTTCCGGTGGAAACCGGGCAGGCGAGTGGCGGCCAAGTCCTGGTCATGCGGGGGCTCAAGGGCGGCGAGCGGATCGCCGCCGCCGGGTCATTCATGCTCAAGGCCGAACTCGGCAAGGGCGAGGCGGAGCACGAGCACTGAGCCATGATTCATTCCATCGTTTCCTTCTCCGTCGCGCGGCGCTGGCTGGTGCTGCTGCTCACGGTTATCGCCTGCCTCATTGGCGGTTGGTCGCTGCAGCGCCTGCCGATCGATGCGGTCCCCGACATCACCAACAACCAGGTCCAGATCAACGTGCGCGCGCCCGCACTCTCGCCGGAACTGGTCGAAAGCCAAGTGGCATTTCCCATCGAGACGGCGCTTTCGGGCATCCAGGGGCTTGAATATACCCGTTCGCTCAGCCGCAACGGCTTTGCGCAGGTCACCGCCGTCTTCACCGATGCCACAGACATCTACTTCGCGCGCCAGCAGGTGAGCGAACGGCTGGCGACGGTTGACGGCAACCTTCCGGACGGCGTCACACCCGAAATGGGGCCGATCGCCACGGGCCTGGGCGAGGTGTACATGTGGACGGTGCGCCTCGATCACCGCGAGGACGACCGCCACGAGCCGGGGGAACCCGGCATTCAGCCAGATGGCAGCTACATCACGCCGCAGGGCGAGCGACTCGTCACGCAGGCGGATCAGGCGACGTACCTGCGCACCGCGCAGGATTGGATCGTGACACCGCTGCTCAAGAACACGCCGGGGCTGGCAGGCGTCGATGCGATCGGCGGCTATGTGAAGCAGTTCCAGGTCGTTCCCGACCTCCAGCGCCTTGCCGCGCTGAGGATCGGCATTGACGAGCTTGCGCGCGCTCTGGAGGAGAACAACAGCGCAGTGGGCGCCGGTGTCGTCGATCGCAACGGCGAAGGGTTGGCGGTCCGATCGGATGCGCGCCTGCGCGGCGTGGCCGATCTGGCCGATACGGTGATCGCCACGCGCGAGGGCGTGCCAATCCTGCTGCGCCAGGTCGCCACGGTGAAGACCGGACAGGCGCTGCGGATGGGTTCCGCATCCGAGAACGGGCGCGAGGTCGTGGTTGGTACTGCCGTCATGCGGGTGGCGGAGAACAGCCGCGCTGTCGCATCAGCGGTGGCAAGGCGGCTTGACGAGATCAACGCCTCGCTTCCGACCGATGTGATCGTCCAGCCGGTGCTGGATCGTACCGCACTGGTAAACTCGACGATCGGCACAGTGGCGAAGAACCTAGGCGAAGGCGCGCTGCTGGTGATCGTGGTACTCTTCGCGCTGCTCGGCAACTTTCGTGCGGCGCTGATCGCGGCGCTGGTCATTCCGGTGACGATGCTCCTGACCGGATTCGGCATGTTGCGGGGCGGCGTCTCTGCCAATCTCATGAGCTTGGGCGCGCTGGACTTTGGCCTGATCGTCGATGGCGCGGTTATCATCGTCGAAAATGCCTTGCGGCGCATGGCCGAAGGACAGCATCGCGAAGGCCGCGTAATGACGCCGGCCGAGCGCCTCGATACCATCGCCGGGGCAGCACGTGAAATGATCCGCCCTTCGGTCTACGGGCAGGCGATCATCATTCTCGTCTATGTCCCGCTGCTGACGCTCACCGGGATCGAGGGCAAGACGTTCGCGCCGATGGCGTTGACGGTGATCCTGGCGCTCCTCTTTGCGTTCGTGCTGTCGCTGACCTTCGTTCCGGCGATGTTGGCGATCCTGCTCTCGCGGCCCGTCGCTGAGAAGGAGGGGCGTATCATGCGCTGGCTCAAGCACCGCTACGAACCGGGCCTCGAAGGGGCAATGCGCCGTCCGCGCCGGACCTTCGGTGTGGCCTTGGCGGCCTTCGCGGCGGCGCTGGGCATGTTCGCGCTGCTGGGTCAGGAATTCCTGCCACAACTCGACGAAGGCGACGCCACCGTGCAGGTGCTGCGCGTGCCGGGAACCTCGGTCGATCAGAGTCAGGCGATGCAGTTCCAGGTAGAAAAGGCCATCGCTGCGCTGCCGCAGGTGCGCTTTGTCTTTTCGAAGACCGGGACGGCGGAACTTGCGTCCGACCCGATGCCGCCCAACATCTCCGACACCTTCATCGTCATGAAACCGCGCAAGGCCTGGCCCGATCCGTCGCTGCCGAAGGCCGATCTAATTGCCCTGGTCGAGAAAAGGCTGGAGGCGCTGCCAGGGCAGAGCTTCGAGATCAGCCAGCCCATCCAGATGCGCTTCAACGAACTGATCGCCGGCGTGCGCGGCGACGTTTCCATCAAGGTCTTTGGGGACGATCCCGGTACCATGGGGCGTACTGCCGATAGCATCGCGGCGGTCCTGCGCCGTACCGAAGGCGCTACCGACGTGCGAGTGGAGCAGACCGAAGGCCTGCCTATGCTGGACATCCGGCCTCGCCGCGCGGCGCTGGCGCAACTTGGAGTTTCAGCGAAGGCGGTACTGGACGTGGTCGCGGCCGCGGTCGGCGGGCGCGATGCCGGGATGATCTTCGAAGGCGATCGCCGGTTCGCGGTGACAATCCGGATCGACGACGCCGAAAGATCGGACCCGGTCCGGCTGGGGCAGATTCCGGTGCCGACACCCGGCGGCGCCTATGTGCCGCTTTCCAGCGTAGCCGATATCGCCATTGTCAGCGGTCTCAACCAGATCAGCCGCGAGAACGGAAAGCGGCGTATCGTCGTGCAGGCCAATGTGCGGGGGCGCGATATCGCCAGTGTCGTTTCCGATGCTCAAGCCGCCATCGCGCGCAATGTGCGTTTGCCCGCCGGATCTCATCTGGAATGGGGCGGCCAGTTCGAGAACCTCGCGTCCGCCCGCGAGCGGCTGATGCTGGTTCTACCGGCCTGCTTCGCGTTGATCCTTTTGCTGCTTTACGGGGCACTGGGACGCGGGCGGGATGCGGCGATCGTGTTTACCGGAATACCACTTGCGCTGGTCGGCGGCGTGTTCGCGTTGTTCGTGCGCGGTATGCCGTTCTCGGTGTCTGCAGCGGTAGGCTTCATCGCGCTGTCGGGGATTGCGGTGCTCAACGGTCTGGTCATGTTGACGTCGATCCGGGCGCTGGTGGACCAGGGGATTGCCCCTGCCCAAGCAGCCCGAGAGGGGGCGATGAGCCGCCTGCGTCCGGTGGTTATGACGGCGCTGGTGGCATCGCTGGGGTTTGTCCCGATGGCGGTGGCGACAGGTTCGGGGGCGGAAGTGCAGAAACCTCTGGCTACCGTGGTTATCGGTGGTCTCATGTCAGCAACGCTTTTGACGCTTTTTGTGCTACCTGCTCTGTGCGCTCGGTTTTTGCTTCAAAAGAAGTAAGATTGGAAGTCGATCTGCACAAATATTTAAATACGAATATCTTCGTATCGCTCTTTTTGGCGCCGCCATTGCTGCATTGCACTTCGCTAACGAAGCGAAAGCATCAAAGGAAAGCGTAGGATTATGGGGCGGACATGGCAATCTGCCCCATTTTACGGAATCTGCGTAGAGATGCCGAATTTCAGGTTTGGAACCAAGCCCGATCGAGCGCCGATCGTCAGCCACCTGCTCTTGCAGCCGGGCGAAGGCTATGAAGATGCGGTCGGTGTAAGTCCGCTGGCTTGGCGAGCAGTCCGCCGATCGCCGTCGCTGGCCTGTATAGATGGTCGGTCAGCAGGTGCCTGGAAACGGCGGTCTTTAAGGAGGCCCCATGCTGTTCCGGACTGGTCCGGAACAGCGCAATGGCGGAGACGCCGGCTTTAAAACCTTTCGATCTAAGCTCGACTTTGTACGATCAGGTAGCGAAGCATAGTGCCTGAGCCATACGTTTTAGGCGGGTTGTGGGAATATAGTTCGGTTCTGGGTGCGGCGGGGAGTGTTGATTAATGTCGCCGA
>NZ_BAAILP010000131.1:0-1270 GCF_054589055.1 Novosphingobium sp. 11B
CCAGATCCGCCGCGTCGAGAATTTTTCTCAGTGCCGAAAGTGCCACCGGGGTGAGGTCGCTGTCCATGCCCTGACAGCTAGCTTTCCTGCGGCTTTCCGCCAAGATGCAAGATACTTCCAAACCCGAAATATTGCATTTCAAAGACGCGCATCAAGGGAACATATCTCGCGACACATGGTTGCAATGCACCGCACGATCCGTATGTTATCGCGCAGCAGCAGTCATAATGAGGCAAATGCCAAGCACGCCAATGTGCTTCGGAGGGTGAAGTAATCTTTGATGAAGTCATGAGTAAAGCCGCCTTCGGGACGAATCCCGAGGGCACAATTCCGATGTGTAAGACTACCTCGCCGGTCCTGCGCCGGCCCACTGCCGAAGACGGGCCTGCCGTCACTGCGCTGATCGCGGCGTCCGAGCCGCTCGATCCCAACTCGGCCTACTGCAATCTGCTTCAGTGCAGCGATTTCGCCGACACCTGCGTGCTCGCGGAGCGTGAAGGCGCGGTCGTCGGGTGGATTTCCGCTTACCGTCCGCCTTCGCATCCGGAGCGCATCTTCGTGTGGCAGGTCGCGGTCGCGGCTTCCGCGCGGGGCGAAGGGCTTGCAGGGCGCATGCTGGATGAACTGGTCTCGCTGCCCGCCGTACAGGGCGCGACCGCGCTGACCACCACGATTACCGAGGCCAATCCGGCCTCCTGGGCGCTGTTCGGCGCCTTCGCGCGCCGGCACGGCGCAAGCCTCTCGAAATCCCAGCGCTTCGAGCGCGCCGCGCACTTCGCGGGGGCACACGACACGGAATGGCAGGCGACCATCGCGCCGCTGCCGTCCGTCCATACCTGAACAGGGGAACTCCCGAAATGACCAAGACCCCCATGCCGAGCGCCACCGCGCCGGATACGAAGATCTATGACCGCCGCGAATCCAGGGTGCGCAGCTATTCGCGTGCGATGCCGCGCCAGTTCGGCAAGGCGCAAGGACCGTGGCTGCACGACAACGAGGGCGGGCGTTATCTCGATTTCCTGTCGGGCTGCTCCTCGCTGAACTACGGGCACAACCATCCGGTGCTCAAGGCGGCGCTGATGGATTACATCGGCAGCGACGGCGTGACCCATGCGCTCGACCTGCACACCGACGCCAAAGCCGCTTTACTGCGCACGTTCGAGGAGGTGATCCTGGAGCCGCGTGGGCTGGACTATCGCGCGATGTTCACCGGGCCGACCGGCACTAATGCGGTCGAGGCCGCGATCAAGCTGGCGCGCAAGGTGACGGG
>NZ_BAAILP010000132.1:0-521 GCF_054589055.1 Novosphingobium sp. 11B
TCGGGCGTGAAGCCCATGCCCTCGAAGCTGAAGAACCCGCCGGTGCGCCCGCAGCCTGCTTGAATGTCGTCGACGATCATCAGCGCGCCGTGCTTCTCTGCCAGCGCGGCGATGCGGCGCAGCCATGCAGGGCTCGCGGCATTGAGTCCGCCCTCACCCTGTACCGTCTCGACGAGGAACGCGGCGGGCGCGTCGAGGCCGCTGGAGGGGTCTGCAAGACGCTGTTCGAGCAGATCGGCGGTGTCCACCTCGTCCCCGTAATAGCCGTCGAACGGCTCGTGGCTCACATGGCTGAGCGGCACGCCCGCACCGCCGCGCTTGCCCGCATTGCCGGTGCAGGCAAGTGCACCCAGCGTCATGCCGTGGAAGCCGTTCGTAAAAGCAACAACCAGTTCGCGCCCCGTCACCTTGCGCGCCAGCTTGATCGCGGCCTCGACCGCATTAGTGCCGGTCGGCCCGGTGAACATCGCGCGATAGTCCAGCCCACGCGGCTCCAGGATCACCTCCTCGAACGTGCGCAG
>NZ_BAAILP010000133.1:0-330 GCF_054589055.1 Novosphingobium sp. 11B
TGGTGATCGGCGCCATGCTCATCTCTCCGCTGATGAGCCCGATCCTTGGGTTGGGGTTCAGTCTTGCCCTGTTCGACTTTAGCGAGATGAGACGGGCGCTGACGGCGCTTGCGATCGGTGGCGGCGCGGCGGTGCTGTTCACGGCGCTGATCGTAGCGCTTTCACCGCTCCAGGCGCCGACCAGCGAGATCATCGCGCGCACGAGGCCCAACTTGTTCGATCTCGCCGTCGCACTCTTCGCGGCGCTTGCCGGTACTTTCGCGATCATTCGTGGGCGCGGGGACACGATCGTCGGGGTCGCCATCGCTACGGCCCTGATGCCCCCGCTTG
>NZ_BAAILP010000134.1:0-10550 GCF_054589055.1 Novosphingobium sp. 11B
GACTTGATCCGGGACCGCCGGCGGTCTTTAGGTAGGAGCTTGCTGCGCGCGCCGATGAGGTGGGCGGTTCACCGCCAGCGGTCCCGGATCAAGTCCGGGACGACGAGAGGAGAAAGCAATGCAAGGCAAGCGCGTACTGATAACCGGCGCTTCGAGCGGCCTCGGCCGCCACTTCGCGCAAGTCCTGAGCGCCGCCGGTGCGCATGTCGTGCTCGCGGCCCGGCGCATGGATGCGCTGGAGAAACTGGCCGCCGAAATCGGCGATGCCACCTGCGTATCCCTCGACGTCACCGACCCAGCCAGCATCCGCGAAGCCGTCCTTCAGGCTGGCCCCATCGACGTGCTGGTCAATAACGCGGGCGTGTCCAGCGCCCAGCCGGTGCTCGATGCGACGGTGGAGGACTACGATCACATCATGAGCGCGAACCTGCGCGGCGCCTTTCTCGTGGCCACCGAAGTCGCGAGGCGCATGCGCGATCGGGGAGAAGGAGGGGCAATCGTCAACATCGCCTCGATCCTCGGGCTCGCGCAAGGCGGGCAACTAGCGGTCTATGCGATGAGCAAGGCAGGCGTGGTGCAGATGACCAAACAGATGGCGCTGGAACTGGCGCGATATGGTATCCGCGTGAATGCACTGGCGCCGGGCTATTTCGCCACGGACATGAACCGAGATTTCCTCTCCAGCAAGTTGGGCGAGGCGATGTCCAAGCGCATTCCGCAGCGGCGCTTCGGTAATTTCGAGGATCTCGACGGGCCGCTCATGCTGCTGTGCTCGGATGCCTCGCGGTACATGACCGGGGTGGTGATCCCGGTCGATGGCGGGCACCTGCTGGGCGGTCTCTAGTCGCGCCCGTTCAGTCTCTCGGAATCTCGACGTAATCGAGCTTCATCATCCTATCGATCATCGGCCCGCGATATTCCTCGGGCACGGACATCGTGCCGAGCGCCCAGCCCATGATATCGACATCTTCCTCTTCGATGATGGTCTCGAACAGGGTGATGTCCTCGTCCGACCATTCCGCATGGAAGCGGTCGAAGAAGCAGCCGATCATATAATCCGCCTCGCGGGTGCCGCGATGCCAGGCGCGGAACTTGAGGCGGGCGAGGCGAGGCGTGAGTTCGGTCATGCCCGCGCCGTTACAATGCGGTGTCAGGCTCGGCAACTCCTGTAGTGCGAAGCGGAGGGGGCTTCGACAGGCTCAGCCTGAGCGGAATAGGGAAGTTTATACTCACCTCCGCTCACCCTGAGCTTGTCGAAGGGTCAGGCACGGCCTGTCCGAAGCCCCCTCGATCAAGGATCAGCCATGCAGGATCCGGGTGATCTCCTGCGCGGGACGTCCGGCGAGGTTCTTGGGCACCTCAGCCACCAGCACGTCCTTGAGCTGCTTGTGGTAATGCCTGCGCATCTCGCCCAGCGAGCGCGGGTCGGCGACGACCACCAGCTGGTCGATTTCACGCGAAAGCACCTGGCTGTTCAGCCATCCCGTTACCGCCGCGACGTGGGCGCTTTCATCGAGCGCGTCGTTGCTGCCGTCGCCGGTGCGGGCCTGATGACGTGTGGGGCCGTCGAGACGGCGGGCGCCAGCGCTGAAGTTGGTGGCCTCGAGTTCGGGTACGTCCATCGCCGCCAGTCGGGGTTCGGCTTCCGCCCCCGTGTTGCGATAGAGTTCGAAGTTCTCTCCGTCGACGATCGCGAACACGGTTCCGTTCGGCAAGAGCATGGGCTTCTCCTTCATTGTTACAGGGGAGCCAACCGCACGATGACGGACAAGGTTCCGCCCGCTCTGGCGAAACGGTCCCCACTCGCGCTAAGAGGCGCTCGTCATGCGGCCTGAAGCTCTCAATTCCCTGTTCGTCGAAGTCGAGGCGCTCGAAGGCGTCGGTCCCAAGCTGCGCAAGCCGCTGGAAAAGCTGGGGCTTACCCGGATCAGGGATCTTGCGTATCACCTGCCCGACCGCTTCGTTGAACGGCGCGCGATCACCAACCTCGATGAAGCGGGCGTGGGCGAGAACGTCATCGTCGCGCTCACCGTTCGCGAACACCGCTCGCCCAGTGGCCGCGGCCCGTTCCGCGTCATCGCCGAGGACGCGGCGGGCAACATCTGCACCGTCACATACTTCGGCCGCGCCTCCTATACGGGCAAGAAGCAGCTGCCTGTCGGCGAGACGCGCTGGGTGGCCGGGCGGATCGACCAGTACGGCCAGATGCTTCAGATCGTGCACCCCGAACATGTGTCGGAGGATTCGTCCGCGCCGATCGGGCAATTGTGCGAGGCGGTCTATCCTCTGTCCGAAGGTCTGACGCAGGGCCGCGCCGCCTCGCTGGTGGCGCAGGCGCTGAAGTCTCTCCCCGAGCTTCCCGAATGGATCGAGCCCAGCCTCACCGCCAAGACCGGCTGGCCGCTCTGGCGCGAGGCGCTGACCGAGGCGCATCGCGGCGTCAACGGCCCCGCGCGCGACCGGCTGGCCTACGACGAACTCTTCGCCAATGCGCTGGCGCTGATGCTGGTGCGCGAAAGCAACCGCTCGCAGCGCGGCACGCCGCTGGTGGGCGATGGCTCGCTGCGGGCCAAGCTGAAGCTGCCGTTCGCGCTGACCGGCGCGCAGGCCCGCTCGATCGGCGAGATCGAGGGTGATCTGGCGCAGCCCTCGCCGATGCTGCGGCTGCTGCAGGGCGACGTGGGATCGGGCAAGACGGTGGTGGCGCTGTCCTCGATGCTGATCGCGGTGGAGGCAGGCGCGCAGGCCGCGCTGCTGGCGCCGACCGAAATCCTCGCCCGTCAGCATTACGAGACGCTGTCGCGCATGCTGCAGGGCACAGGCGTCGAGATCGCGCTGCTGACGGGGCGAGACAAGGGCAAAGCCCGCGAGGCGATCCTGATGGGGTTGCTGGGCGGCGCGATCCAGATCGTCGTCGGCACACACGCGATCTTTCAGGACAGTGTGGCTTACAAGAACCTCGCGCTGGTGGTGATCGACGAGCAGCACCGCTTCGGTGTCGGCCAGCGGCTGATGCTGGCGCGCAAGGGACGCCGCGCGCCGCATACGCTGGCGATGACCGCGACCCCGATCCCGCGCACGTTGACTCTGGCGCAGTACGGCGAGATGGAAGTCTCCAAGCTCGACGAACTGCCGCCGGGCCGTCAGGCGATCGACACCCGCGTCGTCGCGGTGGAGCGCATGGACGACGTCGTCGGCGCCCTGACGCGCCATATCGAATCGGGGCAGCAGGCTTACTGGGTCTGCCCGATGGTCAACGAGAGCGAGACCGACGACCTTGCCGCCGCCGAGGCCCGCTATGCGGCGCTCAAGGAGCGCTTCGGCGATACCGTGGCGCTGGTCCACGGCCAGCTCCGGCCCGAGGTCAAGGACGCGGCGATGGAGCGCTTCGCCCGGGGCGAGGCCAAGCTTCTGGTCGCGACCACGGTGATCGAGGTCGGCGTCGACGTACCCAATTCCACGCTGATGGTGATCGAACAGGCCGAGCGCTTCGGCCTTGCCCAGCTGCACCAGCTGCGCGGGCGGGTAGGACGCGGTTCGGGCAAGTCCACCTGTCTGCTGCTGCGCGGCAACCAGCTTTCCGAGACCGGGCGCCAGCGCCTTGCCCTGATGCGCGAGACACAGGACGGCTTCCGGCTTGCCGAGGAAGACCTGCAATTGCGCGGCGGCGGGGAACTGCTCGGTACGCGCCAGTCGGGCGACACGCCGTTCCGCATCGCCAGTCTCGAACAGATCACCAAGCTGCTGCCGCTCGCCCACGACGACGCGCGGCTGCTGATCGAGCGCGACGGCGGCCTTGCCGGTCCGCGCGGCGAGGCGGCGCGGCTGCTGCTCTATCTGTTCGAGCGTGACTGGGGCGTGCAACTGCTGCGCTCGGGCTGAATTTGCGTCAGCAAACGCGATTGACCTTGCAGGAACTCAGACTGTTCGCCGCGTCACTGGACTGGTAAGACCAGCCCTGAAAAGCCGAAAAATCGGTCAAACCGGGGGAGGGGCAATTGAAGGGACAACAGGCAGACGTCGAACACGTGGAGATGCAGCCACCTCGTCTCTATCGCAAGGTCGCGGCGCGGCTGATGCAAGAGGTACGCGAAGGCCGCTATCCAGTCGGTGCGCGAATGCCCGCCGAACGTGAGCTGGCCGTCACCATGGGTGTCAGTCGCCCGGTCGTGCGCGAGGCCTTGCTGGCGCTTGAAGTCATGGGCGTGGTCGAAGTGCGAATCGGCTCGGGCGCCTATGTGCTGCGGCAGCCGGATGAAGCGCCGTCCTCACCTCCAGCCGACGTCACGCCGATGGAACTGGCGCAGGCGCGCCTCATCTTCGAGGGCGAGGCGGCTTCGCTCGCCGCGGCCAACATTACCGACGAGGACATTGCCGTGCTTCGACGCGCAATCGTCGAGATGGGCCGTCACGATGGCTCCTTCGAGGACTGGCAGGCGGCATTGACGGACTTTCACATGACCGTGGCCCGTGCAACCCACAACGTCGCGGTCGAGCGCGGCGTGCGCGACTTGTGGGAAATGCGCTCGCGCTCGCCCGAGTGCCGACGCATGCTGGAGGAGGCGCGCGCCCGCAACTATCGCTACAGCCTCGAGCAGCATGTGGAGATTGCCGCCGCACTCGAGGCGCGCGACCCGGTGCGGGCGCGGGAGGCGGTGCGGATGCATCTGGAAGGCTCGATCGAACACCTGCTTATGGCGATCGAGGAGCGCGCTGTCGCCGAAGCCAGGGCGCGGGTAGCGGAAATGCGATCCCGATACTTTTCGCGCTGAACAAAAAAATGGGCCTGAAACGACGAACGGCGCGTCTTGCGACACGCCGTTCTCGTATAAAGTGGTCGGGGAAAGAGGATTCGAACCTCCGGCCCCTGCCTCCCGAAGACAGTGCTCTACCAGGCTGAGCTATTCCCCGACCGGAGGGGCAATCCGAAGACCGCCCCGGGCAGGAGGGCGCCTATATAGGGCACTTCCGGGGGTGGCAAGGGGCTTTTCGGCAAAAACTTCAACCTTGTGAAAATGGTGGCTGATTGCGCTGGGGAGCATCGCGCGCGGGTGCTTTCGCCGGCGCGCGCAGGCGGATAGTCATGATGCCATGACCACGACCGCGCTTCGCACCGCCGCCACCGCAACCCCGCACTGGGAATGGCAATACCTCGACCTCATGCGCCGCATCTGGGAGCAGGGCGACGAGCGGCTCGATCGTACGGGCGTGGGCACGCGCTCGGTCTTCGGCGCGACGATCCGGTTCGACCTCTCGGGCGGGGCGATGCCGCTGCTGACCACCAAGCGCGTCTACTGGAAGACCGCCACGCGCGAGATGCTGTGGTTCCTGACGGGCAACACCAATATCCGTCCGCTCTGCGCGCAGGGGGTGGAAATCTGGACCGACTGGCCGCTCGACCGCTACCGCCGCGAAACGGGCGAGGAGATCAGCCGCAAGGACTTCTCCGCGCGAATCGTGGCGGACGAGGTGTTCGCCGAGGCCTGGGGCGATCTCGGCCCGGTCTATGGCAAGCAGTGGGTGGACTGGGACACGTATGAGCCTGTCGGCGAGGGTCTGTTCCGGCGCGGTCCCGGCATCAACCAGGTGGCGCAGGTGGTCGAGAGCCTGCGGGGCAACCCTGGCAGCCGCCGCCATATCATCGAGGGATGGAACGTCGCCGAACTCGATTCGATGGCGCTGCCGCCTTGCCACAAGACCTATCAGTTCCATGTCGCGGACGGGCGGCTCTCGTGCCTGCTCTATCAGCGCAGCTGCGACCTCGGCCTCGGCTTCGCTTTCAACATGTGGTCGCTGGCGTTGCTGACGCGGATGATGGCGCAGCAATGCAACCTTGAACCCGGTGAGGTCGTTTGGACCGGTGGTGATGTCCACTTGTACCTCAACCATGCGGCGCTGGTCGAAGAACAGCTCTCGCGCGAGCCGGAAGGCGAGGCGACGATGGCGATTCTCCGGCGTCCCGATTCGATCTTCGACTACCGGATCGAGGACTTCGAAGTCGCCGGATATGCCCCCCAGGCGCATATCGCCGCGCCGGTTGCGGTGTAATTGACATTACCAAGGTTTGAAATAATATGACTTAACCGTGGAATTTTGCTTCGCCTGTTGCGGGACGGATTCCACGGCCCGACCTTGGCGGGAGAGCATTGAAATGGCCGAAAAAACGGCACCAGATACGGGAAGGGCGCGCGGGAATCTCCCGCCGCTGGAACTCTACGTACCCGAGCCTCGATACCGGCCCGGCGACGTCGTCGACTATTCGCATCTCCCGGTGCCGCCTGCTGGACAACTGGGGCGCCCGGACGAGAATTGCCCGGCAAGCGAAACCTGGCCGATGACCACCGACATGATTCGCGTCCTCGATGAAGAAGATCGCGCGGTCGGCCCCTGGAACCCTGGGCTCGATGCCGAGACGCTGCGGCGGATGCTGCGCACGATGGCACTGACCCGCGCCTTCGACGACCGGATGTACCGCGGGCAGCGGCAGGGCAAGACCAGCTTCTACATGAAGTGCACCGGCGAGGAGGCGATCTCGGTCGCCCATGCCCACGCGCTGGCCCACGACGACATGGTGTTCCCGACCTATCGCCAGCAGGGCATCCTGATCTCGCGCGGGTATCCGCTGGTGGAGATGGTCAACCAGATCTACTCCAACCGCGCGGACAAGCTGAAGGGCCGCCAGTTGCCGGTCATGTACTCGGCCAAGGATTACGGGTTCTTCTCCATCTCGGGCAACCTCGCCACGCAGTACCCGCAGGCGGTGGGCTGGGCGATGGCCAGCGCGATCAAGGGCGATACCCGCATCGCCACCGCCTTCGTCGGCGAGGGATCGAGCGCCGAGGGCGACTTCCACGCGGCGATGACGTTCGCTGCGGTCTACAACGCGCCGGTGGTGCTGAACGTCGTCAACAACCAGTGGGCGATCTCCAGCTTCTCGGGGTTTGCCGGGGCCGAGCGCACGACTTTCGCGGCGCGCGCGGCCGGCTACGGCATTGCCGGGCTGCGGGTGGACGGCAACGATGCGCTGGCGGTCTATGCCGCCTC
Source organism: Novosphingobium sp. 11B (assembly GCF_054589055.1). NCBI lineage: Bacteria > Pseudomonadati > Pseudomonadota > Alphaproteobacteria > Sphingomonadales > Sphingomonadaceae > Novosphingobium > Novosphingobium sp. 11B. Next base: position 7,045 of record NZ_BAAILP010000134.1, read on the forward strand.
GCGCTGGGCCGCTGACCGTGCCCGCGCCAATCAGGGCCCGACCCTGATCGAGCACTTCACGTACCGCGCCGAGGGGCACTCCACCTCCGACGATCCCAGCGCCTATCGCTCCGCGCAGGAGCGCGAGGAATGGCCGCTCGGCGATCCGATCATGCGCCTCAAGAAGCACCTCATCGCCCTTGGCGAGTGGTCGGAGGCGCAGCAGGAGGCGATGGATCGCGAACTGGTCGAGCAGGTGAAGGTGGCGACCAAGGAGGCCGAGAAGAACGGCGTCCTCGGCCACGGGCTGCACCATCCGTTCCACACCATGTTCGAGGACGTCTTCGAGGAACTGCCCTGGCACCTCGAGGAGCAGGCCGCGCAGGCCATCCGCGAGCGTGAGATCAAATGGCCCGAATGGAAGGGAGAAGGCGCATGACCGAAGAGAATGCGTTGAGCCTCCATGACGCGCCGACCCGCTCGATGAACATGATCGAGGCGATCAACGACGCGCTCGACATCATGATGGCCCGCGATCCCGACATCGTCATTCTGGGCGAGGACGTCGGCTATTTCGGCGGTGTGTTCCGCGCTACCGCCGGTCTGCAGAAGAAGTACGGCCGCAACCGCGTGTTCGATTCGCCGATCAACGAATGCGGGATCGTCGGCGCGGCGGTCGGCATGGCGGCTTACGGCCTGCGCCCGGTGCCGGAGATCCAGTTCGCGGACTACATCTATCCCGGCCTCGACCAGCTCGTCTCCGAGGCGGCGCGCATGCGCTATCGTTCGGCGGGCGAGTTCACTTCGCCGATCACCATCCGCTCGCCCTTCGGCGGCGGTATTTTCGGCGGCCAGACGCACAGCCAGAGTCCGGAGGCGATGTTCACGCACGTCGCGGGCCTCAAGACGGTGATCCCGGCGACCCCGCACGATGCCAAGGGCCTGCTGATCGCGGCGATCGAGGACAACGACCCGGTCATCTTCTTCGAGCCCAAGCGCATCTACAACGGCCCGTTCGACGGCTATTACGACAAGCCCTCGCGGACGTGGAAGGGCCATCCCGGCAGCCTGGTGCCGGAGGGCTACTACAAGATCCCGCTCGGCAAGGCGCGCATCGTGCGCGAAGGTGCGGCGCTGACGGTGTTGTCCTACGGCACCATGGTTCACGTCGCCGAGGCGGTGCTGGCCGAGAAGGGCATCGATGCCGAGATCATCGACTTGCGCACGCTCGTCCCGCTCGACATGGCGACTGTGGAAAAGTCGGTGGAGAAGACCGGGAAATGCCTGGTGATACACGAGGCGACCCGCACCTCCGGCTTCGGCGCCGAACTGGTGACGCTGGTGCAGGAGCGCTGCTTCTATCACCTCGAAGCCCCCGTCGAGCGCGTGACCGGCTTCGACACGCCGTATCCGCACAGCCTCGAGTGGGCCTATTTCCCCGGTCCCGTCCGCATCGGCGAGGCGGTCGATCGGCTCATGAAGGAATAACTGGGATGGGACGCTATATTTTCCGCCTGCCCGACATCGGGGAAGGCATCGCCGAGGCCGAGATCGTCGCCTGGCACGTCAAGGTCGGCGATACCGTCGAGGAAGACGGCCGCCTTGCCGACATGATGACCGACAAGGCCACCGTCGAGATGGAAAGCCCGGTCTCGGGCACCGTGGTCGAAGTGGCGGGCGAGGCGGGCGACGTGATCGCCATCGGCTCGCCGCTGGTGGTGATCGAGATCGAAGGCGCGGGGAACGAGGAGGGGCGTGCTCCTGCTCCGAAGGCCGAGGTGGTCGAGGAGCGGATCGAAGTCGAGACGCCGGATGCGGGCGATGTTGAGAAGGTGGTGGCTGGTGCTTCGACAAGCTCAGCACGAGCGGAGGTGGTTGCAGAGCCTCTTCCGACTCCCACACCCGCTCAGGCTGAGCCTGTCGAAGCCCGCGCGCCCACGCCCGCGACAAAGCCCGCCCCTCACGCCAAGGTTCTCGCCAGCCCCGCCGTGCGCCAGCGTGCGCGTGATCTCGGCATCGACTTGTCCGAAGTCCGACCCGCCGAGGATGGCCGCGTGCGCCATAGCGACCTCGACGCCTTCCTTTCCTACAACGCCAGCGGCGGCTTCCAGCCCGCAGGCATGAAGGGCAAGGATGAGCAGGTCCGTGTCATCGGCCTGCGCCGCCGCATCGCGGAGAACATGGCCGCCTCCAAGCGCAACATCCCGCACTTCGCCTATGTCGAGGAGTACGATGTCACCGCGCTGGAGGAGACGCGCGCGCAGCTCAATGCCGGGCGCGGGGACAGGCCGAAGCTGACGATGTTGCCGTTCCTGATCACGGCGATCTGCAAGCTGCTGCCGAAGTACCCGATGCTCAATGCCCATTACGACGACGAGGCAGGCGTGGTGACGCGCTACGGCTCGGTGCATCTGGGCATGGCGGCGCAGACCCCGGGCGGCCTGATGGTCCCGGTGATCCGCGATGCGCAGGACCGCAATCTGTGGCAGCTGGCGGCGGAGATCACCCGTCTCGCCAACGCCGCGCGCGATGGCTCGGCGAAGTCGTCGGAGCTTTCGGGCTCGACGATCACCCTGACGTCGCTCGGTCCGATGGGCGGGGTGGCGACCACGCCCGTCATCAACCGCCCCGAAGTCGCCATCATCGGCCCCAACCGCATCGTCGAGCGGCCGATGTTCGTGAAGGGCGCCGACGGCATCGAGCGCATCGAGAAGCGCAAGCTCATGAATATCTCGATGAGCTGCGATCACCGTGTGGTAGATGGCTGGGATGCGGCGAGCTTCGCGCAGGACCTCAGGAAGCTGATCGAGGCCCCGGCGCTGATCCTCGCAGGGTAGGAGAGGGCAGATGGGCAAGGATCCGCGCGTAGACGAGTATATCGCCAAAGCTGCGGATTTCGCCCGCCCGATCCTCGAACATCTGCGTGAACTGGCTCACCGCGCGCTCCCCGATGCCGAAGAGGCGATCAAGTGGGGGATGCCGCACTTCCTCGTGAACGCAAAGAACGTCGCCGGGATGGCGGCGTTCAAGGCGCACTGTACTTTCGTCATTCACGGGGATGGTCGGCAGGGTGATGCAATGGGCCAGTTCGGGCGCATCACCGCGATTGCCGACCTGCCGGACGAAGCCGAGCTTGCACACAAGCTGCAGGCCGCGCGTGGTCGGGTGCAAACCAAAGGCACGGCGGTTAAGGTCGTCCGCAAGCCCAAGCCCGAAATCGCCATGCCGGATGACTTCGTGGCGGCGCTGGACGGGTTTCCCGCCGCAAGGACGCATTACGAAGCGTTCTCGCCTTCGGCACGGCGCGACTATCTCGAATGGATCACCGAGGCGAAGACCGCCGCGACGCGCGAGAAGCGCATGGCGCAGGCGCTCGAGTGGATCGCCGAGGGCAAGAAGCGCAATTGGAAATACGAAAAGTGCTGACGTAGTCCCGGACTTGATCCGGGACCGCTGGCCGTGAACAGCCCACCTTGCTGCGCTCATCCGGGCTCTCGCCTAAAGGCCGCCAGCGTCCCGGATCAAGT
>NZ_BAAILP010000135.1:0-5972 GCF_054589055.1 Novosphingobium sp. 11B
TGATCGACCGGACGGGCGATCAGCTTATGCCTGCCTACGTGATGATCGCCGCCTGCGTGGTGGGCCTCGTGGCATTGCGATTCACCGACGAGACTGCCGGCAAGCCACTACGGGCTGCCTGACATGAATTCTGGGGGACTTTTCGTGTCAATCGATGCCAGCAATGCCCTTACCCGATTTGCGGGCGATTGGGCGCAAGAACCTTGGGCGCGTACCGTGCTCGGGCTGCTCGTCCTTGCGAGTTCGGCGTGGTTCGCCAACTGGATTGCGCGGCGCATCGTCCTGAACGGGATGATACGCCTGCTTCAGCGCACGCCGTTCGAGGTCGGTGCTGGCCATATCGGTTCAATCGTCTCGCGGCTGTCCAACGTCCTGCCCGCAATTATCGTGCAAGGCGGGATCGGAACCATCCCGGGATTTGCCGCCCGCACTCCCGGATCTGGTCCACAGCATTTGCGCCGAGATCATCATCGTCAGTTTCGCGCTGTCGCTGGCGGGCGTTCTGACGCTGGCCAACGAGTTGTACCAGCGACGCCCGGAAGCGGGCAACCGACCGATCAAGGGCTATGTCCAGGTGGCCAAGCTGCTCGTCTACGGTGCGACCGCGATCCTGGTCATCGCCGCGCTGATGGACCAGTCCCCCTTGCTGCTGCTTTCGGGTCTGGGCGCGATGGCGGCGGTGCTCATGCTGGTGTTCAAGGATACGATCCTGTCGCTGGTGGCATCCGTCCAGATCACGTCGAACGACATGATACGGGTGGGAGACTGGATCGAGATGCCCAAACTCAATGCCAACGGTGACGTCATCGACATCGCCCTGCATACCGTGAAAGTGCAGAACTTCGACAAGACGATCACCACCATACCCACGCACCGCCTGATCACGGACAGCTTCCGCAACTGGCGTGGGATGTCGGAATCGGGGGGCAGGCGGATCATGCGTTCGCTAATGATGGACCAGAACAGCGTCCGCTTCCTTGCCGCGTCGGATCTCGCGCGATTGTCGCGCTTCAGCGTGCTTGCGGGTTATCTCGATGATCGTCAGCAAGAGGTATCGGCCTGGAATCGTCATCATGCCGGCAGCGAAGTTCTTAATGCCCGCCATCTGACCAACATTGGAACGTTTAGAGCCTATGTCCTCGCCTATCTGCGCAGTTTGCCTGACATAGCCGAGGACAAGACCATGCTGGTTCGGCAATTGGAAGCTGGTGAGCACGGGGTGCCGCTGCAGATTTACGCATTCGCATCAACAACCGTCTGGGCACGATCCGAAGATATACAAGCGGACATATTCGACCACCTCATCGCGATCATGCCGGAATTCGGGCTGCGGCTATTCCAAAGGCCGACAGGTCTGGATCTTATGGGCCTCGTCACGCATGGGTCTGATGTGCCTTCACTCCGACGGCCAGAAGCGGCGTTCCAGCAGAAAGATCCAGTCGATGCCTGACTTTTCCGTCAAAGCCCTCTGCGCCGGGTCACTTGCCGCCATATCGCTCATTTTGGTCGTGCCCGCACATGCACAGACTGCGGGGCAGCCGGTTGGTCCGAGCTACCCCGACCTGGTGGAACTGTCCAAGCGTGCAGGCATGGTCATCAAAGCGCGGGTCCAGACGATATCGCGCCTCGATCCCGCCCAGGTCCGTAATCCGACCGCGCTGCACGATCGCTTCTACGCGCAAGCGCAAACCGAGGCCCTGATTTACGGACGCCAGGGCATCGGTCCTTCGCTGCGCTACCTTGTCGATCTGCCGCAGGATCGTCCTGAGCTATCCGGCCGCGAAGTGCTGCTCTTCGCCTGGCGCGTGCCCGACAAGGCCAGCGACATCAAGCTCGTCGATCCGACGGCGCAGGTCTTGTGGACGCCGCTCCAGGAAGCCCGCTTGCGGTCCATCCTGAGTGAATTGGTGGCGCCCGGCGCGCCGTCACCCGTCACACGGGTACGGGAACTGATGTTCGTTCCCGGAAATCTTGCGGGGCAGGGGCAGACACAGATCTTCCTCGATACCAAAGGTGGGCGGAGCGCGGCGATCACCGTGCGCCATCAGCCGGGATCGGCACCGAGTTGGGGCGTCTCGTTCTCGCAGGTAGCTGCTGGAACTGGCGCACCGCCGCCGCGCGACAGCCTGGCATGGTATAGCCTGGCGTGTTTCCTGCCCGCCTATCCGCCGGCTGCCGCGAACGTATCACGCAGCAGTGAAAAGCACGAACAGGCGCTGAACGACTATCGCATGGTCGTAACCTCGCTCGGCACCTGCAACCGCACGCGATGACGGTGCTTATTCCATCGACGATTTGAAGGTTACGGGGACGGGGCAGGAATGACGGCATCTCAATCGGTAGCGCCGGCGCCCGAGGGCGGCATCCAGGAGAGGCTGGAGCATGTCGCGCTTTACCGCTGGTGGCGCCGGTCGGTCGTGGGGCGTGTCGATCACGAAGCGGTGATGGCGCGCATCGTCGAGGATAGTGGCTGGACGCCTCGCTACGCCTTTATGGTGATGATGTCGGCCGGCATCGCGGTTCTTGGCCTCCTGTTGTCCTCTCCCGCGGTGGTGATCGGCGCCATGCTCATCTCTCCGCTGATGAGCCCGATCCTTGGGTTGGGGTTCAGTCTTGCCCTGTTCGACTTTAGCGAGATGAGACGGGCGCTGACGGCGCTTGCGATCGGTGGCGGCGCGGCGGTGCTGTTCACGGCGCTGATCGTAGCGCTTTCACCGCTCCAGGCGCCGACCAGCGAGATCATCGCGCGCACGAGGCCCAACTTGTTCGATCTCGCCGTCGCACTCTTCGCGGCGCTTGCCGGTACTTTCGCGATCATTCGTGGGCGCGGGGACACGATCGTCGGGGTCGCCATCGCTACGGCCCTGATGCCCCCGCTTGCCGTGGTCGGCTTTGGCCTTGCGACGTGGAACATGCCGGTGCTAGGCGGCGCCTTTGCGCTTTTCGTCACGAACTTCGTCACGATCGCTCTGTCGGCGATGATCATGGCGCGGTTCTACGGTTTCGGCCACCATCTCTCCAGTCAGCAGACGTGGACGCAGACCTTCGTTCTGCTCTTCGTTTTCGTCGCAATGGCCATTCCGCTTGGCATTTCCCTCAAGCAGATTGCCGGCGAAGCCGTGACGCTGAACCAGACCCGGTCCTTCCTCTCCGAACGCTTCGGTTCCGATGCTCGGGTTACTCAACTCGATATCGACTTCGATGCTCAGCCTGTCGTGGTTCGGGCCGTCGTGATAACTCCGCGAGACAAGATGAAGCGCACCGCGGCCCTGCAGGACGATCTCACAGCACGGCTCGGGCAGCCGATCAAGCTGCGGTTGGATCAGGTTCTGCTTGAAGCGGGTGCCGGTGCGATCGAGGCCCAGCGTGAGGAAATCCGGCAGGCGGGCGATGCCGCCGCCATCGAAACCCAGCGCATCGCCAGCCTGTCACAGATGCTCGCTCTGACAGCTGGCATATCATCCGACAGCGTGATGATTGATCGCGATCACCATCGTGCGATGGCCAGCGCCACGCCGCTTCCTGGGGCCACGCTGGCCACGTATCGCTCTCTGGAACGGCGGGCGGCGGCTCAGGCTGATGGGTGGGACGTGGTGCTCACCCCGCCGCAGATGGCATACCCATCAATCGGCTTCAGCGGTTCTCAGGATGCCCTTGACCTCCCCGCGCGCGAGGCCGTTCTGGTGACGGCATGGGCCGCCGGGCGCTGGAATGTTCGTGCTCTTGCAGTGCCGGGACTTGCCGCCGATGCCCCCCAGTCCCCCACGCTTGCCCAGCGCCGCGCGATCGGCATTGCCGCCCTGATGCGTGAGAACGGGGTCGAAGCGGTGCCCGCTCCAGCCGCCGGAAGCCGGTTTGCCCTAAAGGAAGTCGAAGGAGGCGGGGAACAGCCTTGAGCCCTGCCCTTGTCAGTGCCCTGATCCTGCTGGGCGCACTCGTCCTGTTCGTCTCCGAGCGTGTGCGGCACGATCTGGTTGCATTTTTTGCGCTCATCGCATGTCTGGTGACGGGTCTCGTCGCGCCGGCTGACGCCTTTGCGGGATTTGCCGATCCTGCCGTGATGGCGGTTGCAGCGGTGCTGGTGGTCGGGCGCGCGATCGAGCTCAGCGGCGCTGCGAGCCTCGTCGCCAACCGGATCATCCCGGTCAATGCCCCGTTCGCGATGCGCCTGGCCGGACTGCTTGTCGTGGGCGCCATGTTGTCAGCTTTCATGAACAATATCGCCGCTCTGGTCATCACCATGCCGATCGCTACCGAAATTGCTCGTACGGCGAGGCGATCGCCGGCCGCCACCCTGATGCCCCTTGCCTTCGCAACGATCCTGGGCGGGATGACCACCCTGATCGGGACGCCCGCCAACCTCATCCTGTCTTCCGTGCGCGAAGCGAGATTGGGTACACCGTTCGGCTTCTTCACCATGACGCCCGTTGGGGTGGCGGTTACGGTCATTGGCCTTGTTTACCTGTGCTTCGTGGGATGGCGCCTGCTGCCGGTACGGACACGCAGTTCGAGTGATGGGAAGCCGCCGTGGAGGGTGTACGAGCTGTCGGTAGTGGACGAGCGTCTGAATGCTGCGGAGCTGCGTAGCCGCCTCAGGGCTGCCGGAGCGCGCATGCTTGCCACCTTCCGGGACATCGCGCCGATTACCGGCGTCAGTCAATTTCAGGCGCGGGACCGCCTTTTGGTCGTATCGCGCAAGAACCAGTGGTCTGTTGCGGCGACAGCCGGCCTCGCAAGCGATGTTCCCGCAGACCATGTGCCGGATGCGGTCACCGTTCGCGTTGCGGTGGCGCATGGCTCTCCGCTCATCGGCCTCGGCTACGACGAAGTCCGGACCCGCAGCCAGCAGAGGCTGCAGGTCGTAGCGGTAGGCCCGCGCGTGGCCAGGGAACGACGGCAACTGGTAGACATGCGGATACGGGCAGGCGACCAGCTCTATATCCGTGGCCCTCAGGCGGAGCTTGGCGCCTTCAGCGCCGCTGCCCGTGTGCTGGAGATCGACCGGCATGACCCGGTTCCGACCGCTCACCGTCGCGCAGCCGGAATTCTCGTGATCTTCGCCGCGGCGATCGCCTGCATTGTCGGGCTCGGACTTTCTCCTGCGCTGGCCTTCACCGGCGCCGCGGTACTGATCGCTGCGCTGCGGCTGCTGCCATCGGAAGAAATCTACCGCTCTATCGACTGGAGCGTGATTGTCCTGCTCGCAGCCATGATCCCGGTGGGGCAGAGCTTCGAGGACAGCGGTGCTGCAGCAATCGCGGCACAATGGCTGGGTGAGACGCTGGCAGGGCTGCCGCTGGTCGTCGTGCTGGCCGCGCTGTGCTCAGTCACCCTGGTGCTTTCGATATTCCTCAACAACGTGGCGACGGCGATCATCATGGGCCCGCTCGCCATCGATGCCGCCGACCTCCTCCATGTCAGTCCGGATGCCGCGCTGCTGGCAGTACTCATCGGCGCATCTTCGGATTTTTTGACACCGATCGGGCATCAGAACAATCTGTTGGTCATGGGGCCAGGCGGCTATAGATTCAGCGACTACGCCCGGATGGGCGCGCCACTGGTCGTGGCTGTAGTGGCCTGTGCGGCGGTTACGCTGACGCTGCTTTACGGCTGATCGGTTTTGCCAGTTGATCAAGAGGCACGGAGGCAGGGTGAAGCGCACGTTTGCCATAGAGTTCTTCGACCCCGGAAATCATGCCGCTTCCTTCACGTTTAGCTGAGACGTGCCATAGGCTATGGGCACTTTGGCACACGGGCAACAAAACGTCATAGTAAGGTGACGCAACTAATGGTGGTTCCTCGCTGTTTGTCCTTCCGAAAGCGGCCGATCTGGTTGACTGATAAGGAGGGTTTCCATGAGGGCACTGTACTTTGCGCCTTTGGGCGCGATGGCGCTCGCTCTTGCCGCGCCGGCTTTCGCGCAGGACGGGGATGCGGTGGACTGGAGCGGCCCGTATGTCGGCGGCTCGATC
>NZ_BAAILP010000136.1:0-926 GCF_054589055.1 Novosphingobium sp. 11B
CTTGATCCGGGACCGCTGGCCATGAACAGCCCACCTTGCTGAACGCGCCTGCAACCTATCGCCTAAAGACAGCCAGCGGTCCCGGATCAAGTCCGGGACGACGACTGTTGTTTCCTCAATCGTCCGGCTGCATCAGTTCCCGTACGAACCCGATCAGCCCCGTCTGCCTTGCGCGGCGCAGGCGTTCGGCGTGAAGGATCTTCTTCACTTCCTCGAAGCAGCTGGCGATGTCGTCGTTGACCACGACATAATCATAACCGTCCCAGTGGCTGATCTCCGAGCGTGCGCGCTCCATGCGGCCGTGAATCACTTCAGCGCTGTCCGTGCCGCGGCCGGTCAGGCGGCGGCGCAGCTCCTCGATGCTGGGGGGGAGCAGGAACACGCGCACGACGTCACGCTCCAGCTTCTGATAGAGCTGCTGCGTGCCCTGCCAGTCGATGTCGAACATGTAGTCGACGCCGTCCTTGAGGCCCGCCTTCACCTGGGCCTTGGGGGTGCCGTAGCTCTGGCCGAAGACGGTGGCCCACTCCAGGAACTCGCCCGCCTCGACCATGGCGTCGAACTGCTCGTGGGTGATGAAGTGGTAGTGCTCGCCGTCGATCTCGCCGGGGCGGGGCTGGCGGGTGGTGCAGGACACCGAGTTGCGCAGTTGCGGATCGTGCTCCAGCAACATACGCGCGATCGTCGTCTTACCCGCGCCCGAGGGGGAGGACAGGATGAACATGAGGCCGCGCCGGGCGAGCGTGCCGGTGGTGTCGGGAGAAGGAGTGGACTGGACCATGGCCCCCGATGCCGATGGTTGGCGCGGGAATCAAGGGAGAAGGCCCACCCCGTCCGGCTAAGACCGCTTCGCGGCCAAGCCTTCCGGCCCTCCCGCAAGCGGGAGGGCGTACGTTTCTTCTCCCCTCCCGCTTGCGGGAGGGGCC
>NZ_BAAILP010000136.1:1067-3790 GCF_054589055.1 Novosphingobium sp. 11B
GCTGCGCCCTCGGCGCGCGCCTGTCTGGCGCGGCTGCGATCGTAGAGCGTCTTGGCCACCAGCGCCCCGCCGATGACCACCGCCCCCGGCACCGAACTGAGCGCGACTCGGGCCAGCGCGCCGTGCAGCAGCGTTTCGGCCACCGTGCGGCCCTTGAGGATCGACTTGGCCTTTTTCGGCGAGTAGCTGGCGCCCAGCACGCCGCGTTCCACGCTGCGGCGCATGATGGTGGTCGCGGTGCGCAGGGCGATGTCGGCGATGATGAGGTTGGTGGCGGGGTTCGGGCTCGGCCCGTGGAGTTCCCCGCCGTTGTCGGCCAGCGTCTTCAGCCCCTTGGCGGGGGCCGCGACGACGCTGGCGGCCTTCCTGGCGCTATCTTTCAGAACCGTTGCCATTTTTCGCCCTGCTCTACCGGGCGAGCCCGGTTACTTCTTCTTGCCGAAATCCACCGAGACGACATTGGAGCCGTCTTCGCTGGGAGTAATGCGCGACGCCACATCGCGTTCCGCATCGTTCTCGGCCGGGGCGGGCTCGTCGGCCTCGTCATCGACCATGGCCTGGAACTGCAGGCCGAAATCCACCGCCGGATCAACGAAGGCGGTGATCGCCGAGAAGGGAATGTCCAGCTTGGCCGGCATGGCGTTGAACGAGAGGCTGACGGTGAAGCCGTTCTCCGAGACGCCCAGATCCCAGAACTTGTTCTGGAGCACGATCGTCATCTCGTCCGGGAACCGTGCGCGCAGGTCGGCGGGGATGCTGACCCCGGGAGCGCCGGTCTTGAAGGTGATGTAGAAGTGGTGGCCGCCCGGAAGCACGCCGCCGGAGCTTTCGACCTGGCCGAGAACACGGCCGACGACGGCGCGCAGGGCCTCCTGCACGATCTCGTCGTAAGGGATCAGGCTGTCTGTGGTATCGTTCATCGCGCCCTACGTGCTCATGGTTCTCCGGCCGGTCAAGCGTGTTCGAGCGTAAAATAACATGTCGGGCCGGGTTTTCCCTAGCTCGAAGCACTTGCGACCGAAGATTGCTATATAAACGCCCGACGCGCATTCTTGTGCCGCGACCGAATTGATTCCGGCGCGTACAGGTATATAGGCACGGGCCATGCGTACCGCCTCGATCATCCGCAAGACCCATGAGACCGACATCGCCGTGGAGGTGAACCTCGACGGCACCGGGGCCTATGACGTGTCCACCGGCATCGGCTTCCTCGACCACATGATCGAGCAGTTCAGCCGCCACTCGCTGATCGACATCAAGTGCCACATCAAGGGCGACCTCCATGTCGACCAGCACCACACGACCGAGGACAGCGCCATCGCCATCGGCCAGGCCATCACCCAGGCGCTGGGCGACAAGGCGGGCATCGGCCGCTACGGCGACGTGAACTCGCCGATGGACGAGGCGCTGAGCCGCGTGTCGCTCGACATTTCGGGTCGTCCCTACCTCGTGTGGAAGGCCGCATTCACCCAGGACAAGCTGGGCGAGTTCGACACCGAGATGGTCGAGCACTGGTTCTACTCGATCGCGCAGGCGGTGGGCATCACCCTGCACATCGAACTGCTTTACGGCTCGAACAACCACCACATCTGCGAAGGCATCTTCAAGGGCTTCGCCCGCGCCATGCGCAGCGCGGTGGAACTCGATCCGCGCAAGGGCGGGGCGATCCCCTCGACCAAGGGCATCCTCGGGCAGGCAAGCCTCTGATGGCGATCTTCATCCTCAACCTCACTTACGTCACCACCGACATTGCCGAGGTGGATGCCCTGCTGGCCGACCACCTCGCATGGCTGGAAGCCGGGCGCGGGAAGGGGCACTTCCTCGCCTGGGGCCGCAAGGTGCCGCGCGAAGGCGGCGCGATCATCGCGAAGGGCGATAGCCGCGAAGCCGTCGAGGCATTGGCGGCCACCGATCCGTTCATCGCGGGCGGCGTCGCGAAAGTCGACGTGATCGAATGGGTGCCTACTTTCCTCGGCGAAGGGCTGGAGGCTCTGGCCCAATGACCCTCGCGCTGATCGACTACGGCGCGGGCAACCTGCACTCGGTCGCCAATGCGCTGCGCGCGGCGGGGGCCGAGGACGTGGCGATCACCGCGAACCCCGACGTCGTGCGCGCGGCTGACCGCATCGTCCTGCCGGGTGTCGGCTCGTTCCGCGCCTGCGCAGAGGGGCTCTGGGGCATCCACGGCATGGTCGAGGCGATGACCGAGCGTGTCCATGTCGGCGGGGCGCCGTTCCTCGGCATTTGCGTCGGCATGCAGCTTCTCGCCACGCGCGGGCTGGAACACGGCGTGACGCGTGGCCTCGACTGGATTGAGGGGCAGGTGCAGCGCATCGAGCGCACCGATCCCGAGATCAAGATCCCGCACATGGGCTGGAACGACGTGAACCTCGGCCGCAAGGATCCGGCGCAGGGCCTGATCGATCCGGGTGAGGCGTACTTCCTGCACTCGTATCACTTCCAGCCCGATGACGGCGCGACCGTCGCTGCGATGACCGACCACGGCGGCGGTCTTGTCGCGGCGGTGGCCAAGGACAATGTCGTTGGCGTGCAGTTCCACCCGGAAAAGAGCCAGGGCTACGGGCTGTCGCTGCTGGCGCGGTTCCTGGAATGGAAGCCGTAGCATCTTGCCGCCGGGGCTTCGACAAGCTCAGCCTGAGCGGATTCAGGGTGGTGCTTCAAGAAACCCGCGATTTACTTATCCCGCTCAGGCTGAGCTTGTC